>JAYVND010000846.1:0-2611 GCA_043758635.1 Bdellovibrionales bacterium | reverse complement strand
ACCTGCGAGTCGACACCGCCACGCTTGAGATCCACCACGAGGCGTGCCATCGTCTTGATCAATTCGGAGATATGCCAATGGAAGAGATCGAACATCATTTCAACTGCCCGCACTGTTGTGAATCTATCTCGATGCTGCTCGACGGCTCGGTCGAAGATTTTCAAGACTATGTTGAAGATTGCCAGGTCTGTTGTCAGCCGATCGAAATTCGATTTCAGATCATTGAAGGAACACTGGTGTTGTTTCATGCGCAAGGCAGCTGAGGATTCAGCGTCATGAAACGCGTGGCACGATTTTCATATTAAATCAGATTGGCCGCGACTCACCCGAGTTTAAATTATTTTAGAATCTAGCTAATTTCAGATACGAATAGGCATTGCGCATCTGAGCAGCAAGAGATTTACGGTGAGGACTAGACAATCTCAACTCAAGTGCTCATATTGGTGGATGTCGCGTCGTTTCGTTCGAGCGCGCTTTCTCAGGGAGATTTTATGTCGATCAATTCTAAATCTGCACTAGCAACCCCATCTGATCTCGGCGCTCAAGCCACAAAAGAACTGTCGGGAGCGCTCAATCTTGCGCTTGCGGATGTTTTTGCACTTTATCTTAAGACAAAGAATTTTCACTGGCACATGAGTGGAGCACATTTCCGAGATTTCCATTTGATGTTAGATGAACAAGCGACTGAGCTTTACGCGATGACTGATGTGATCGCTGAGCGCGTTCGAAAAGTCGGCGGCCGCACGATTCGGTCGATTGGCGAGATCAGCAAACTCCAACGGATTAAAGATAACGATGCGGAGTTTGTAACGCCGCAAGATATGTTGTCGGAACTCGCGAGTGACAACCGGCAAATGACGGCGTCACTTCGCGTGGCTCACGGCGTGTGCGATGAACATCGCGATATCGCCAGCGCAAGTTTGATTGAGAACTGGATCGACGAATCTGAACGTCGTAGCTGGTTCTTGTTTGAATCGACTCGTCGCATGGGCTCTGAGGGCTGAAGTCTTTTGAGTCACTCGCAACGAGAGAAAGTGCCCGTTGTGAGCGACGCAAGACGAAATTCTGCATTGAAATATTTTAACGATCAATTTAGCATTTGCGCATGGCTGCCTCATTTTCGTGGGCACGGCTTAGAGCTTTGATTTTCGCGCGAGTTCTCCGGAGACAATCGCGAGGGTGCGCTCAAGCGCAGTCCGTGCAAACTTTGTCTGTAGTCGCCGACCGAATAGTCTGAACCCGATTCTGTAAAAAAAGTTTGAAATGCGATCCGCTTTTGAAAACGAATCGATATGAAACTCAACTCGGCCATCTTTCAAAAATTTCCAAACTTCAAAAGAAATCTGCCCCATTTCAAAATGTCCTTGGAGAGTCGCGTAACTATACCCCCACACCTGGACGTCCCCAAGTGGCGTTGTTCTTCGTTCATTGCTCTCTTTGGTGACACGCACTCCAAAAAGAAATTCGAACCCGAGAAAGTGCGCGCTGAGAAGCATGTTGCGTCCCAAAAGTGGACCGGTGGGAATAAAAATTCCGGTGATAAGAGTTGGATCGGGAAATTTGTAATCGTGAATCACGCGCTTCGCTTCGAAAAAGGACCCATCCGTCAATGGTTCTCCAGGCGGCTCGTTTGGGAGTTCAATCTGGTGGTGATCGACGTTCCAGCCGAGTTTGTCTACGATTTTCTCTTCGGTCTCCAAATCAAAATTGTATTTCAATTTAGAGATTCTCTTGAGCTCAGCCGCGTGTTGCTCCCAAATACTGCCACTCATTGCGAAGCCTTTTCTGTTTTGACTTGCACGTGGCCCACGGGTTTTCCTCCGCTCAAATCGGCGGCGTTTTCGCAGAATTTTGCCCACATCTGAGTCTGCGCGAATCGCGCTGCCGGAATTTTATCGTAAACGAGATCAACAAGACCGTCACTGCTTCGAGACCACGATTCGATCTCGAAGAGTAAATCGAAGCGAGGTGCTTCACTTGGCGCTGCATCTCGTGTTGCAACTGGCGTTGCATTTTGAGTGTTGATTGCGCGAAAGCGAATTCCTCCTGCTTCGAAGTGCCCGTCTTTTGTCACAAACGTAAAGGAGTTTTCCAGACTTTCTGAGACTCGCACCGGTCCATTCCATGGTCCCGTGATGTGAATCTGAAATTCATCACCCACCGTAAAACCCGTCGATAAACAATCGTCGGCCGAGCGCGGGACCGATTTGGTTTTTTCAAAACGCGCCATTATTTTTGGCGTGCACTCGTTGATATTCTGACGAATCATTTCGATAAGCCCGCGGGCATCAACTTCTGAATTGTGAATGGGTAGAGAGTAATGTCGGTGAAAATAGGGCCCGGCTCCATCTTGCGTGCCTTGAATTCCTTCAGCATCTTTTTCGCTTGCGATTGCATCGGGCTCGCGCTTTACATCTTCGATATCGCTCTCTTCCTCCCGCTCATCGACTCTCATCATGAAGAAGCGCCAAGTGGCGTAAGCCAAAACCAAGCCTAAACCCAAGCTAAGAGTTACACCCCCGATGACAACTAGCGAGCGAGGAATAAGCGAAATTTTTTCAGATGCCGGTTGCGCATCCGACTCGATTCGGCTGTTACTCGATTCGGTGCC
>JAYVND010000845.1:0-2615 GCA_043758635.1 Bdellovibrionales bacterium | reverse complement strand
TGCCACCTGCTTACCGCGCGGATGATCGCGCTGTGCGCGGCCTGTTATGGGCGGCGAGTGGGCAATATGCTAAGGCTTCAAAGCTCGTCTACGATGCGTGGGATGAAAATCCCGAACTTCGTCGCCAGCCGTTCACGCGTGCCGCGTTCCCGGTTGAATTTTTGCCTTACATCAGAACCGAAGCGGCCATCCGCAAGGTTGATCCAGTCGTGGTCCAGAGTTTGATCAAGCAAGAGAGCGCCTACAACGTAAAGGCGGTAAGCACTTCAAACGCCTATGGTTTGATGCAGATGATTCCGCCGACGGCTCGCGAAATTGCATCTGATTTGAAGCTCGGTAAACTCACTCTTCCCGATGACATGTTTGAGCCGCAACGAAACATCGTGATGGGCACGTACTATTTCGCGCGGTTGATCAATCGCTATCACGGAAACATTCCTCTGGGGTTGGCTTCGTATAACGCAGGACCGGCACGAATTGATCGTTGGATCAAAGCACGACCTTCGCTTAAAAACGTTGCGACAACCACGTCGAGTGATCCCGATGACGAAATTTGGTTTGACGAGATTCCGTATGGTGAAACGAATTACTATGTAAAAGCGATTCTACGAAACATTCTCCTTTACCGAGTGCTGGACCAAGGCAAAGTCGAGGTCGGTCCAGCCATCTGGAGCTTCAGTTCGGGAACAACGCCTGCTAAATAGGTCGGGTTCTTTTGCATGCTGCGTGGGTTGCTTGCGCGTCATGCGTAAGGTAGCCTAATCTATATCTCTGACGAATTGTTCGGCCTCATTGTATATTGAGGTCTTGCTGTGTCAGGACACGCGTCACGAACGGAGGCAGGATGCGCGGAACTCCAATTGAGCGGCTTTGCAAGGATGCAGACCGGTCAGAAAAAACTCTCTCGAGGCGACTCTTGTCGCTCTTCACGGTCGCAACTCTCATCGCTTTCACAACGGCTTGTTCGACATTTCGGATGCGCGACGGCGGTGCTTCTCCAGATGCAGGCGTTCCGGTTTCGGCAGCGGATAAAGCCGCGATCAAAGAAGCTCCCGGTCCAACAAATGACTTAAGTGACAATGGCTCCGACCTGAATGCCATACCGCTTGAAGTGAACCACATGGTTCTGCAGTGGATCGAGTACTTTCAAGGTCAAGGCCGCCCGCACATGGAGCGCTACCTTTCGCGTCTTCCTCGGTATGCGCCTGTGATGAAAGATATCTTACATAAAAATGGTTTACCAGAAGATCTGATTTATATTGCGTTGATCGAGTCGGGCTTTAGCTCGGCAGCTTCGAGCTCCGCTTCAGCGGTTGGTTACTGGCAGTTTATTAAAGGAACGGGCAAGCGATACAATCTCCAAATTGATTCCTATGTTGATGAGCGCCGTGACTTTGTACGCTCGACTCAGGCTGCGGCCGATTATTTCAAAGGACTCTACAATCTGTTCGGCGCTTGGTACTTGGCGATTGCTTCTTACAATGTCGGTGAGAACCGCGTGAAGAATGTCGTCATGAAATATCACACGCGTGATTTCTGGCAGCTCGCTCGCGAGAACAAACTTCCAGAAGAAACAGTAAACTACGTGCCGAAATTTTTGGCGGCTCGTTTGATCGCTAAAGAGCCTGAGAAGTACGGCTTCTCCGACCTAGAGTACATGGCGCCGCTTGATTTTGTTACGGTTGACTTCCCAAACTCAATTGATTTACGCAAGCTTGCAAAAGAACTGAACGTTGACTACGACGACATTCGCGATCTAAACCCTTCGTACAAGCGCGGCGTTGCATTCACAAAAGGTAACGACAAACTGACTCTCCGCGTTCCGAAAGGTATGGAGACGGCGGCTTTGGCTGCGGGAACAAACGCGCAGGCGGAAAATCGGCGCGTTTATGTCGCAACTGAAGATTGGAGCTACTACCGCGTTCGCAACGGAGACAACTGGTCTACGATCGCGCACAAATTTGGAACAACCCAAGGCGCCTTGCGCCAACTCAATCGGATGGGGAAGCACACGCAACTCGTAGCCGGTCGACGGATCCGAGTGCCATCGGAAACCGTCGGGGGGTTGGCCCGGCAAGAAGCGTTGAGAGTTCAGCGAATGGAAGAGGCGAATGCGAAACGCGAGGAAGCTTCTTCAACCAAGCGTCGCCCCGCCGGTGCAAAAATTCAGGTTGCCTCTTCTCGCCGAATTGTCACACATGTTCACGCATTGCCCGCAAAACCTAGATTGCGTGTGGCAGCTTCCGTGACTCGTGTTGGACGCAAATTTGCTCGCCGCCAAGTGAGTGTCGCGCATGTTTCGCGAGTGCACGTGGTTCGCCGCGGAGACACGCTGACCGACATCGCCCGCCGTTACAACGTTTCAACGAGTCAACTCGCGCAAGAAAACAAGCTCAGCTACCGCGCAAAGGTGTTGGCAGGAATGAAGTTGCAGATTCCCGAATGAGTTGAGGGAACGACCTGCGGTGCCTTGCGTTTGGTTGCCGGGGGGCTCGGGTTCTGGTTCTGGAGTTCGGTGCGCTAGCGATTTGAGATGGAGCGGAACACGCGAATCGTAAATTCTGACTGGAGCCAGAGAGATAGAAGCGGGGGCAGCCTCGCTTTTTTCGTTTTAC
>JAYVND010000844.1:0-2621 GCA_043758635.1 Bdellovibrionales bacterium | reverse complement strand
GGGCAACGAACCCTACTTCGAAGACATTCATGAGATGGAAAAAGGAGCGCAGCGCTGTCGCGACATTGTCCGCTCGCTCCTCGGCTTCACTCGAAAGTCTGCTGCCGACTCGGAAGACCTCGACCTTCGTGAAGTTGTTGATCAAGCGTTGAAAATCACCGAGTTACAAACGCGTGCGATGGGCATTCGGGTCGTGGCGAATTTACCCGATGAGCCTGCTCGCATTCGGGGCTCATTTAATTTTTTGGCCCAAGCAATGCGAAATTTTTTACAGAGTTCACAAGATGCGATATCGCGTCGATTGAAAACCGGTGATCGATCGCAAGGTGTGATTCAGGTTTCATTGACGATGACCAAAGAGAGTTACCTGATCGAAATTCGCGACAATGGATACATTGACACAAGAGTTGCAACTGGACCTGACATCGATGCATTTGACCGCATGGCACTCGCGGAAGATGGGAGCGGACTCGGGTTAACGGTTGCTCAACAAATTATCAAAGAAATCGGCGGACGAGTTGAATTTTCTCGCGAAACCCACGACGAATCTACAGATGGATCTGCGGTTGAATCTACCGACGGATCCACGACTGGATCTCAGCATGAATCCAACATCGATCCTGATCGACATTTTGCGGGCAACATTGTAGAACATGCAGTCGGCAACACTCCCCACAACGCAACCCGTGAAATAGCGAGCCTTAAGGCGGATACGAAGGTCGAAGCGGCGGCAAAAATTTCCCTTCCTCGTCCAGTTTTTGAAACTTAAGTCGGTTTTTTGACGCCCAAATTTGACAGGCCTCCACAGTCTTCCCTAGCATGAAAGAGTGCACAGAAGATGTTTCGAAAATCGTTTATTTGCGCGCCAGAACTCGAAAGTAGTGCCTCGGCACGGCTGCACAAGGTCTGGCTCAAAATCAACGATACGCTAAACATTGCACACCTTTTCCATGACGGAATTGGGGACGAACCTATGGAAGGGACGTTCATGCAGCCGACCCAACGAGTATTGATTGTCGACGATGAATCCAGTTTACGAACCGCGCTTTTTCGCGTTTTGGATCGCCAAGGATTTCAGGTCATCACCGCAAATTGTCGCAAAGAAGCCGAAATCCTGGCTTCTTCGGATCAGCCTCTTGATTTGGCTTTAGTTGATCTTCGTTTGCCTGACGGCGACGGAATCGAATTGATGCAAAAGCTTCGCCTCTCGCATCCTAATATTCAAACAATTATTCTGACGGGGCACGGCTCGATCGAGCTTGCCGTTCGTGCTACACAATTTGGAGCGTTCCATTTTTTGACGAAACCCTTCAATATGGAAGAGTTGCTAAGCCTCATCGGTCGCGCACTGTCTCATAAAAGTTCGCAGCAGGAAAATTTGCAGTTAAAATCAGCACTTCATCGCAAATATAGATTCGACAATGTGATTGGGCAATCGGACGAGATCGCAAAGGTCCTGACGATGGTTGAACGTGTTGCCGATTCGGATTCGACCGTGTTGATTTCTGGCGATAGCGGAACCGGCAAAGAACTGATTGCAAAAGCGATTCACTACAATTCTCCGCGCGCCAATAAGCCTTTCGTTCCTATCAACTGCGGCGCGATTCCGGGTGAGCTGCTCGAAAGCGAACTTTTTGGTCACATCAAGGGGGCCTTCACGGGCGCCATCGCCAATCGCACCGGTCGCTTCGAGCTCGCGAGCGGAGGAACTTTGTTTCTCGATGAGATCGGCGAGCTGAGTCTCAATCTCCAAGTGAAGCTCTTGCGTGTTCTGCAAGAGCGCAAGTTTGAGCCTGTTGGAAGTGCGAAAACTCTAGATGCCGACGTGCGAGTGATTGCTGCAACGAATGTGGATTTGATTAAAGCTGTTGCTCGCGGTCAGTTTCGCGAAGATTTATTTTATCGCCTAAACGTGATTCCGATCATGATTCCGGCGCTAAAAAATCGGGCCGGCGACATTCCGCTTTTGCTTCACCACTTTGTTCTCCATTTCAACTCAACTAAGAATCGAAATCTCGCAGGCTTCTCCACCGAAGCTCTCGAAGCATTATTCCATTATGCTTGGCCTGGAAATATTCGTGAGCTCGAAAATTTAGTTGAACGATTGGCAATACTTAAAGGCAGTGGGCAAGTTGAATTGATGGATTTGCCTGAGCAGTACCGCGCAGGCCGCGCGCCTGCGCCAATGCCGAGCCAAGAACTTTTAGAAATTCCTGAACTGGGTCTCGATTTTAACTCAGCCGTCGATGCCTACGAAAATCTATTGATCATGCAGGCGCTCGAAAAAACTGGCTGGAATCGCAATCAAGCCGCCGCGCTCTTGAAACTAAATCGGACGACCTTGGTCGAGAAGATAAAGAAAAAAGGTTTACGCCCTCCTGAATCGGAAGAGATGATTTAGTCCTTATTGGGCACTGGCACTGGCACTGGCACTGGCGCTGGTACTGGCGCTGGTACTGGTACTGGTACTGGCGCCGGCACTGGCCAGCATGCTCGGGCAACAATTCTCCGGCCTAGAACCCGGCCTGAAATTTTAACCGAGTGATCGAAGCGATTTCACTGACCCCAATTTCGACGGTTCTCCATGGGTTGCCGTTCCGTATCGATACACAGAAGTCCTG
>JAYVND010000843.1:0-2625 GCA_043758635.1 Bdellovibrionales bacterium | reverse complement strand
ACCCGTTGCATATCAGTCTCAGACCATTGGTCATTCAAATTATTTTCATTATTCACATCGTCGTACTCACCTTTTACAAAGGCTTTTGGGCCGCAACCCGCAACGAAAAATAAAGTGACGATCGCGAGAAGAGACATGGTGGTCTTCTTCATTTGAAACTCCTGCCTAAAGATGTGAGGCAATTTAATTGTCTCGACCATTCCCCGTTCATTCGGAGACGCCGATGAAATACATTGGTCTATCCGCCATTTTACTCACACCCGCTGACTTCGAGCAAGAATCCGGCGCAAAGTTTTTGATCCATGGACATCTTGGACATATGACTTTGTAAACAGCAACTCCCAGCTCAAGATCAATTCCCCGCCAGAAGCCGTTCTGTGACTGAGACCTCGAATTCTGAATTGACGGAAAGCGCCCGACCGATATCTGGACAATAAGGACGCCGGGTGAAATTTCATCCCTATGGGGTCTGGCATCATTGCCGCATATTAGCATCGCATATGAGCATCGCATATTAGCGCCGCATATGAGCATCGCGTATTAGCGTCGCATATCGGTGTCGCTAGAGTCTCGATAATCGCGTTTGGCGCAGTTGTTAATATTGTCTTGAATAGCTTAAATGTCCTGGATTTTTTCAATGACGCAATAATCTCAAATGGCCCGACAAGCATCCGTCGCTTCCGTTATGCATCGCAATTGTCCATCGAAAACTAAGGGGGACCGCCGTGTCCGAATTCATACCCGAACCAATAGCTCAGCCTTTTGAAAAAGCCCGTAAGCATCCATCTAGCCGGCTAAAAAATCGAGCCGTGGATAAATCCCAAGAAAGAGATCCAACTCAGAAACAGCCTTCTGTCTACCTTCAGCCGACCTTCGCTCAAGCGCCCGCATTCGCATCACTGCGAGTGGAGATCAACACGGCCGACCGGGCTTACCGGCAGCTTAAAGACTTAATCTCGGTGGATGTAGAAGAACTTTGGGTCATTGCGCTCGATCCCAAAAAAACGCTGATCGACAAAAGAATGGTCTTTCGTGGAACCGTAGATTCTTGCCTTGTGCATCCGCGCGATATTTTTCGTTTTGCCTACACTTCAAACGCGTCGTCAGTGATCGTTTCTCACAGCCACCCGAGCGGGGATTTGCTACCATCCGAACAAGATTTGCTTTTCACTCAGGAGTTGATTCGAGCCTCGCGGATCTTGCAACTTCCGGTTGTGGATCACCTCATCATCACTCCTTTCGGCTATTCAAGTTTTGCAAATGAGGGATGGTGTCGATTTTCGAGCAAGTAATTTTAAATTGAACCGCGCAGGTTTCGTGCAATTATGAAACTGTGCGCCTGTGAAGACACTGAACTAAGATTTGCAAATCGAGGGGGCACCGCGTGCGTTCCAAAAATGATTATTGCGAGCCGGCCGTGCCGCCGCGTTCGCCGCTCGTTCGGGAGCCCGCATGACCACGAGCACCGCCTTCAGATCCTGGCGCTCGGCGCACATCAATATCCATGTTGTCATGAATGCGTAGTTGGTAGCCCGCATCCTGCGCGTTTTTTACGAACTCACGCACGTACTCTTTTTGAGCCTTTTGCTCCCACTCCTGGGCCTGTTGTTCATCCTGTAGAATGTACTCCACGCGATGATCGGGATCGTTCGGATTGGCAATCTCGAGGCGGTCGCGAGCCGTGCTACGCAGGTTGTTCTCCTGCTGTAGCGGAAGCCCGTCCATCATCGAACCTGACTTCAACCGAGTCATTGAATTCGGAAGCACTGGCGCCGTAGTCAAGTTTTTGTATTCAACATCGTTTCGGCTTCCATTCAATTCGCTGCCAGTTTCGTAACGATGCATATGCACGAGTGCCTTTTCTTCTTCGTCCGAAAATTTCGATTTCCTCGCTGGATTCAATTCGTGATGCACGGGCATTAAAGAATAGAATACGAGGGCAATCGTGGCGACAAAAATCAAAATGAGCGGCGTGAAAGATCGCTCTTCCGCTTTCTCTTCGACCCGTGGTTTGCGAGAGGCGTTGCTCTTAGTGAGGCCGGTCGCGCCATCGGCTCGGATTGTGCGTTCCTCGGCCGTCGTGCGCGAAACTCGGGTCACCCTCGTCTCGGCGTCGTGAATGGATTGTCCCGGCTGAAGGGGTTTTGAATGACCGCTCGATTTTTTATGCTTACGCGCATTGGTGACTTCTGTAATTGGAAGTTCCTGCGTTTTTCTTTGGCGATCTTTGAGCTGCCCTATTGCCGAAGCCGAAAGAGTTGGTTCCATCGCCATTTGACGAGGCGAAGTTTTGTTTGAACCTCTGCCACTTTGGGCAGTTGCACCTTCCTGAGTTACAGCTTTCTCAGTTGTAAGATCTGCAATTGCATCTTTGCGAATTCCCGCATGCGTGTCTTTTTCAGTCTTAGATCGCGTAAGAGGCTGAGATTTGGTTTGGTTAATTTTCTGAGTTTCAACTAAAGCAAGTTTGTTTTTTTCCTCCGGTGCATAAAGCGAAGCAAATAAAGATTTATCGTGCTGCCCATTTAATTTTTCAGATGGCAACTGTTCAACGGGCTCACGCAACTTTAGAGCGGCGCCCGCATCGTAGGAGGATGTGTCTTCTCGGTACGGCGCAGCTTTTTG
>JAYVND010000842.1:0-8256 GCA_043758635.1 Bdellovibrionales bacterium | reverse complement strand
ATTGCTTGAGCTCCCGGTCGATCAATGTGAACTTTGCTGTCGACAGTTTTCACCCAGCTCATTGGGATGAAATGGTGTTTGCCATCTTTATCCTTTTTTAACTTAATGCTGTCTTTCCCATCGACGTGATCGACCACGGCAAACTGACCATTTTCTGAACAAACGACTGGCATATCGGGCTTAATTTCCTGTGCATTCACCATAACATTTTCTCCTCTTGATAAATAATCGGTTTTCTCTTGTACCTAAGCAAACTCAGAACTTTTAAGCGGCATCGAACTGACATTCTTCAATCTAAAGTAATTTTGAAGCTGCTTTTCGTCGACAGTGATTCTTCTCAAAGCCATAATGGCGTCTCAAGATTCATCCTTTGTCACATAGGAACATCAGTGTCTCGAAATCATTTGATCGAGTGCAACGATATGTTTGCGCTGAGCGGGCAACAGCTTCATCTCAATCTCGCTTTTAACTTTCTCATCAATGGATGGATTTTTAATCGCATCCTCATACTCTTTGATTCCATGCTCTTCACCTTCTTTAAGCGCTTTCAGAGCCGCAGCTTGGCCAAACAATTTCGCTGCGCCAGTTGTAAATTGGGCCCAGCTTCCCCATACTCCAGAACTTTTCTCAGGGACTTCACCTCGGTGAGATGCGAGCGCGCGAAGTGTTCGCTCAGAGTTACGATGTTCATCTCGCATTTCCTTCAACGCCGATGCCTCAGTCTTACCTTGAAACTTCTCGATGACTTGATCGTAAGTTTCAATTGCCGAGATTTCACCTTTTAGAAGCTCCTGCACGTTTTTGACCGTCTCATTTAGATCTTCGTTTTTCATTTCTATCTCCAGTTAGTTTGTTCCACCCACATAGTGAATCGGTTTGGGGAATAACGATAGGACTGTGAACGATGCGAACAAGACTGCAAAACCTCGCTGAAAAGTCTCCGGAAATTGCAACAACTGTGGTTCGGGACCCCGCGGCGATCAAGATTTCACAATTTTATGAACGGCTTCCGCACGGGAGGCTAGCATTACAAACCGCCAAGCCTGCATTTTTTCGAAACACGAACCGCTTTCTGTTGCGTCTGACCTTCGCATGACGGGGAGCTGGGAAAGTGAGCTAAGAAGAGGTCCAAAACTTTCTGCGCGGTTAAACTTTTCTTTGAAAGTAAATGCATTCCGCAGGAAGCCATTGTTACAAATGTCGAGGTGTTCAAATGCCAAATTTTCGCGCAAGTATCAATTCTGTTGATAAGGAGATGCTTGTGAAGATGTTCGCATTTTCGTCTTAGTTTTGTTCGGTGCCGCTGCTCACTCCGAGATGACGAAGCCTGCAACGCTAAACATCGTCTGTACTATCGACTCCGATTCGCGGGTCATCAAGATTGTGTTCGGTAATGGTGGCTCAGTTGTTTTAGTGAACGGCGAAAAGGAACTTGCTGACCACCAGATTATTGCGAGTACGGAGGGCGGCCCAGTCTACCTGCAGGCTGTCGGGGGTCGCTAAAATGTCACAATTTCAAGTGGTGCTTTTGAAAAAGCATTTACGACATCTTCGACAATTGCAATGGACCAAGCTCCAGCCTCGGTTTGGGAATCTAGTTCAAATGAATCTGTCGAATTTATCTGCACGGGATCTTTCTCTTTTTAGCAGATTGAACATATCCACTGCATAGGATCCTATGCAGTGGTTCGACTGTTCTGCATGACCTGCGAGATGCGACTTCAATGTTTGCAGCCTCTAAATTATTTAAGCTCATCCAACAGACTTTCGAATGAAATTCATTAGGTATCTCCAAGGCAGTAATGACTCTGCGAACCTGGGCGGCAAATAGTTTGTCCATTGCCGTCTTTTGATTGGGTTGGATTCCCACCACACTCTCTCCACCAGCGAAATTGATCAATTCCAAACAGTTCTCTGCAATATTGGCCATGATCTTCTGGGTGAGGAAAATACTCGCCACACGATAGAAGGCAATCGGCAGGATCGATTGAGCGTCGGCACGTGGACACGCAATCTGCTAATGCAAAGTGCGGCGCGCACATAAAAATCGCGAGCAAAAAAATTGATTTCATCTCTTCCTTTATTTAATGAGCTTGGCTCAAACGTTGTTCATTCAGCACTTCAATCGGTGGTAATAGTCCGCTCCTTTGGAATTGAGAACTCAGCGGTGGTTAAGCAGTATCGACATCGAGGTTCCAAATTCACCTGTCCCTGATGGCAGAGGCACGCCTCTGAAATTTTACAGCTCGAAGAAGCTGCAAAGCTTGAGATTTCCGGGCACGAAGGTTCAATTCAAGTTGTCATCGCGGGATCTGAGATTCTTTTGTCAGAGGCCGGGGTACAGATTTGTTATGAACTCAAGGCGAAATATCCCAGAAGTTCGTTTGGATTGCACGCGGCTGACGATGCCGAGGCCATAAAGCTGGTTTGTAATGGGAGCGCTCACTTTGCACTTGTAACTCAAGAGGTTCCAGGTCATCTCGGATTGGTAGACAAAGTCTTGTCGGAGGTAGAGTTCCAAACAGTTGTGGGCAAGGGTCACCCTCTTTACGCATTGGCAAAGTCAAAAAAAACGGTACGGATCGAGCGCATTTTAGAGCACTCGTTTGTTTGTCCAAATAATTCGATGCTTGGTCAAGTAGGGCTAAACCAATCAACCGATGGTTGGAGGGATGATCGGTTTCCCCGGAAAGTTGGTTACCACGTATCAGGTCTCAGATTGCTTGAAGAAATAGTTGTTCGGGGGGATGCACTCGCTTATTTGCCAAATTATTATGCCAAGAAAATAAATGCAGAGATTCTTCAAATTGCTGGATGCCCATATCTTTGTAAACAGAAAATCCGACTTGTAGCTAAAGCTCCCAAAGATCGAGCCTGGGTAAAATATTTATTTAGCTCTGGAGTTATGACCAGCCTCAAAAATTGAAGACAGTCGGCTGAACTTCGTGGTCCTGCTATTTCAGTAGGCGACCTCTCCAGCGATAAAGAGCAGGGTTGGAAGCATGCCTTCGTTCAGCACCTCAGGTCCGCTGACGATTTGTTCAAAATTTTTATAACTTCCCGAGGACAAACTCGATAAATTTTGACTTTACGGATCGGTATTCAGTCGCTGTCATGCCGCTGCAGCTGCGTTTGAGTCGGTTGTATTTCTTGAGTAAATCTTGATCGGAATTGAGCCGATCGCGAAAGCGAACGAAATCCTCGAACTCTGATCCGCCTTCGATAAGCTGGATAGCAACGTCGATTGCGAATTCGGCAGTTTCCAGCATGCAGAGCGATGCCGTCCGCAGAGTACCTATTTTCTCAGTGAAGCCAAGATCTGTAATTTTCTGTACTGCACTTTCGAAATCCGCGCCTGAAACGCGCACAAGGACGTCGAGGTCGCCCTTCGAAATAGCGCCCTGAATTGCAGACGATCCGATGTGTTCAATCTCAGCGCCGGGCAAGCGAGCTGCAACGCGGTCACGCAAGATTTTAAAGATCTCGTCGACCTGATTTCCGTAATCTTTCGGTTTGAGAAAATGCATTTTATCCGACATCAGTTGAGCTTAGTTTGGTGCTTCATTATTTGCAAAGCTTCAGGATTCGAAAAGTTTTTTAAAAAACACGGTCGAAATATGAAGTTTCCAAACCAAATGCAGCCGACGGTTTCTTATCCAATTCTCAAAGATGTGCGGCCCAACAGTAGCGTCGTGACTAGCCATCCACGATAACACCTGGCGAAAGAGATTATCCTTAAGTTTTGTATCTCCCATAATTGCGTACATGTGTGGTGGTGTGCCAGCGCAGCCCCAGTTGCTTTGAAAGCCTGTGCCCTATGCGTTTAGTTGGCGATCGAAGAAAATTCGATCCTGAGCCTTCCAGAATGCAATTCCTGGAATCATAGCTCGATCCTTTAGCTTTTCGCGTTCATTGCCCAATCATAACATACCAGCCGTCATATTTTCCTCCATGGCACATAGCAATTGGAGGGTGACCCGTCTCGTTGGCGTCAATGCTTCCGTCGTGAATTGAACAGCATGATCCCTTTACAAGCAGAGGGATTTGAGGGTCGCCAGTCTTTACTTCACAACGGGTTCTGCGTGAAAGAGCAGCCGAGTCGAGTTCCCAGCTCAGCAAATGCATTTTGGCGGGGACGCTCAGAATAGCAGAGCGGAATTTTACATCATCTGTCAAACTGTATGCTTTTGCAGAAACGAGTCCGATGACAGAGATACTCAAGAGAAGTGCACGCATAAATGAATCCTTTCAAAATCGTGAATCGATGCAAACATTTGAGGGGAATCTTGATCGGGACAAACCACTACCATGTACCACCGCCATCGATTTCCTTGCAGGTCATAGAGGTACGCTGGGTGTTATTGTCGCTTGAGTGGCTGATTTCTAGTTGGCCTTCAAAAAAGCTGTGTCCGTAGTGATCCACCGAACTGGATTGGGAACTGAACTCTAGAAAATAGGTGTCACCTGCGCCACCTACGCCGATAGCAAACCGAAGCTGATTTCCGTTGTTCCAATACTGACGAAGAGTAGGCTGTCCTCCGAGACCTGGAAATCGTACCCGCAGATTGTAGTCTTTTATGTTGAGATAAGAGTAATCTAGCGAAATCACAATGCCTAGTGGTCCCGAGCATTGTAGAAGGGCGCCGGAGGTGTCTCCTGCGTGGGCCTGAGGTCTATACGATAGTATTCCAATCAGTGCGATCGCAAAAGATTTAATGCGCATGCCTTCTCCTATCTCTGCTTTTTAGAATGAAGTATTTAGAATTAAGCCGACTCGAGGCGCTTTGAATCACTAATTTGCGCATTTCAAGTACCAGCTTCCATCGCAGGAATCGCGCAATTCGATATGTGATACAAGTGACTTTTCAGAGGTATCAAATAATGATACCACTCGTCCCATGATAGAATCATTCGAAAAGCAGGTTATGTCTCTCTTTAAAGAGAGGGCGCGAAAAGCGGCACTCACCCAAAAGCGCGCTGCAAAAGAATTGGGAGTAAGTCTACCTACCATCAAAAGATGGTGGAGCGGGGCAGGAGTAAGCTTAGGAGTTCTTAAAAAACTTTGTGCGCTTATCGACTGCAAGCTTTCAGATTTGCTAAAAGAGATAGAGGCAGAATCCTCATCTTTTTTTACGCGTTCGAGCAAGAAAAGATGCTAGCTTCTTGTCCCCAGGCTCTCGCTGTTTTTGATCTGCTTGTAAGCGGAAAACAAATTGGATTTATCCAGCGAAAATACTCGCTAACCGAATCAAAACTTTTCTCAATGCTCCTTAAGCTTGATAAAGTTGGACTCATCGAACTTCACGAGAAATCCCGTGTCAAATTGCTCCGACCCGGAGAACCTCAATGGATCGTTGATGGTCCTCTGTCAAAGTTGTACAGAAGTCGTATGATTACGTCTCTTCTCGGCAATCATGCAAAAGCTGACACTACTTTTTTTATTCACGACTACCTGCCTGAGGACTTGAAGAGCATCGAGATGAAAATCACTCAACTGGAAAAGGAAATGTTATCCTGTAACGCTCGGGGACGGCTATCTCCTGCGGCCTCCTCCTCGTTTGGTAGCTATATTTGTCTCAAACCATTTGAGTGGGATATCCGAAACGAATTACATAAGACGTGACCCGAGGTGAGAATGTACGTTCTAAGGAGACGGGCAGAGTTACAGTTGCTCCAACTTAATGCTTCGCAACAAACTGAACCAGTTTAGAGCCTCGGAGCGAGCGAGAAGCCGCTCCGAAACATTGAATTAAGCTCTAGACCGCATCGATGCGGCCCAAGCAACCATTTTGAGTCACGATACAATGGCGATAATGTTTAGTCCCTCTGGCTGCCGTCAAGCAAGCGGGTTTCTTTATCTCCAGAATCACTGCATTGTTGAAGGCCTTAAATAACCTGATAAACAAAGCCTGGGTTTCACATGCGTCGACAGTGTCACTGACAAGCGGCGCTCTCGAAGCATGCAAACGGTGAATCTCATCTGCAAACGACAGGCATCTTGTCAATCGAAAGGGAGGGCGCGGTTAAGATTGAGGGCTTTTCCGTTCCGATCAATGCAATCGAAAGAGAGAAATTTGGACCAGCGAAAACCGTCGAGATGCCATTCATAGAAGAAGGTTGCTGGGCGACGCTAAATCGGCTGGTGAGATAGGATCCGCCGGGACCGTCCGTTGTCACTACGGCAACAGTTGAGCCATTGTTGCTAGCAAAAATCTCTAGCGTTACTTCGTCCGCATTTTTCGCAGTACATGAGACTAAGCGCTGACCTGCAAAAGATTGAAATGGTGCTGTTAGTAAAATCATCGTGAGCAAAGTTTTTATCATTGTTCTCTCCTAAGTTTATTTTTTGTACATTGGTTCGGATATTTAGACTTATTGAATAACGCTTAGCTATAAGTAGTCTGACTCTCGTTCATTTTAGACGAGAGCCGCTGTTTTCATGAGTTCAATGCGAAGTTCATGGACTTGAGATTCGATGCTGGTGACCAAACTCAAAGCCTTATTCGCTGAATATCGCTCTCCCGTCATCAGTTCGATGAGCGACACGCGTAACGCAAGTGCCAGTTTTTCATAAGGCTCTCCCCGAATGGTGCGTCCATATTCCCACTCCCGGTAAGTCGACGGCGAAACTCCAATGAGACGGGCCACGTCTCCGGTCGAGAGTTGCTTGCCGATCCTGAGGCGCATGAGTCTATGGGCAAGCGACTCTTTTTCGGGTTTCATTTACTTCACCCGGTTTTCGTAGCTTTTCAGGACCGGATATCCATGAATAAAAAGCGGACTGACAATCTGGAAAAAGGTTTGCATATGGGCAGCCTTCATATGTTGGTCAATATCGGCTTGTGAACGCCATAGTTCGACTGTCGCAAACTCTGTGGAGTCCGTGGCACTTTGGACAAGTTTGTAACTCAAATTGCCGCCCTCGGTTCGGGTGATATTAACCATTGTTGCGGCCGCGGCCTTAAACGATTCTTCCTCCCCTTGAGTTATCTTGATGGTCGCGATAACCGTGACTGGGGCCGCGAGAGTGGCTTGGGCCATTAAAATTCCGGCGAGTGCAATCAGCGAACGTGCCATGTGTTTCATAAGTGCTTCCTTATCTTCCCGACCTTCCGGTAGGCGTTGGTTGTTGAACCGGAAGATAGGGTAGGGTTGACATTTAAGGAAGTTCATTGCCATCATATAAGCTATGAATTCTGTGCATGTAAGACAAATGGATTTGAATCTACTCACGGTAGCTGCGGCTCTCTATCGTCACAAAAACGTTTCAAAGGCTGCCGGCGAGCTCGGGCTGTCGCAATCGGCGGTAAGTCATGCTCTCAGTCGACTTCGGGAGCAATTTGCAGACCCTCTTTTCGTCCGGACTTCGAAAGGGATGTCGCTCACCGAATACGCGAGAAAGATCGAGCCTGAGATCGTCGATATCTTGCAGAAAGCCGAGCGTCTGATCACTCGCAAAGAGGTCTTCGATCCTTTGACCGTCAAAGGGCGTCTCGTGATCGCGAGCACCGATTATTTTGAGATCGTCGTAATGGCGCGCCTACAAGCCGTATTATTAAAAGAGGCGCCAAATTTACAGGTTTCCTTGCGCCCAACGAAGGGAGAGCTTCCGAAGCGGGAGCTGGAAGAAGGACAAATTGACTTAGCTGTCGCCGGATTCTACCGCGATCTACCGGAAGGTCTCTATCAAACCAAGCTCTTTAATGATGCATTCGTGTGCGCTGCTGGTCCGGCGCACCCACTTTATAAAGCCAAACGGCTAAGCGAACACGAATACTTCGAAGCGCGGCATGCTCTCATTACGCTCCAGGGTGATTTTCGGGAAAAGCCCCAGCGCGGTCGGGAACGCAAGATCGTTTACGGATCGTACAGTTTTACGGGGATGGCCTGGATTCTTCAAGAGTCCTCACTGCTTTTAACGGCGCCAAAGCGTTTGATTGAGCGGTATCAAAATCATTTTCCGCTGCAGGTCTGGCCTTCCCCCGTGGAAAAAACGGCAATCGATATCCGGATGGTATGGCACGACCGGACTCAGAACGACCCGCTCCGAAGCTGGATGCGGCACAAAATTAAGAAAATTTGCGTCGATTTATGATCGTAGCTTTATAACATCTGCGACTTTGATAATAATGTATCGGAGCAGCTGGTTATCAGTTTCAAGGCCGCGAGCTCCGCCTACACCAGCTGCTGACATCGCCCCCCTTTCGGCTTACTCTCGGCAAATGCCTCAGACGCTTCTGGTTTTCACGACAATTC
>JAYVND010000841.1:0-8260 GCA_043758635.1 Bdellovibrionales bacterium | reverse complement strand
CAAAATTCAAGAAAGAATTTTAGAAGTCACAGTCTCGACCGAAGAGCATCGCCTTCGGTCGGAGCTAATTTGCTTACTTCAGTTCGCGATGAACTGTGTGACGCCGCAGATTAGGATTGTATTTCTTCTTTTCCAACCGCTCAGGATGTGTCTGAGTGTTTTTCTTTGTTGTGTAGCGTGAAGGAGGGATGCCCTCTTTACGTGCTTCGGTGCATTCCAACGTGATGATTTTAACTTTGCCTTTTTTAGCCATGATTGCCCCTTAACTACACGTACAAATCTGTCTACAAGTCTTTTAAGAATGAATGGAAATAGCATAGGAGTTTGGAAGACGGAAGCATTCTTATGAGGAATTCGCCTTTTTGCAGCAAGTCACTGGGACTGATTCGTCAGAAAACGTTCTAAATACCCATGATTACCTGACAATCGCGTGACAAATTTCATTCGAGCCACAATTTTCAATCCTTTCCATTTAAAGTGCAAATCCGAAACCTGCAGGTAAACCCAATGTCAAAGCATCAGCCCGCGAGCACGCTGAATTCTCAAGTCCCGACTCAAGCCAAAACTCGAACTCAGAGTCTCGTAAGCACTCGGGCGACAAAAAGCAGCGCCACCAAAAAGGCTTCTTCGTTCGTTCAACGGTCGCTAGCTGTGCAGAAAAAGGCAGGGGGATACGTCAAAACGATTTTACTATTGGGATCCGGAGAACTCGGCAGAGAACTCACGTTCTCGCTGAAGCGTCTCGGGCACCGAGTGATTGCTGTAGACCACTACGCAAGTGCGCCCGCCATGCAGGTTGCGGACGCGTTCGAGGTAATCAACATGCTAGACGGCGATTCGCTTCAGACGGTCGTCAATAAACACCAGCCAGATGTGATTGTCCCCGAGCTCGAAGCGATTCGAACTGAAAAGCTCGGTGAGTTTGAAACGAAAGGATTTATTGTCGTGCCGACAGCTGAAGCCACCCATCTTACGATGAATCGAAATGCGATTCGTGATGTGGCGGCAAGAGAGCTCAAAGTTAAGACCGCCCGTTTTCTGTACGCGAACTCGGCAGAAGAGCTTGCGGCCGCAAGCAAGCAAATTGGTTTCCCAAACGTCGTGAAACCAGTCATGTCGTCATCGGGAAAAGGCCAATCGATTGTTAGAGCGGCACGGGACGTGTTCGGCGCTTGGGAATACGCCTGCGAAGGAATGCGGGGTGATCGGAAGCAGGTCATTGTCGAAGAATTCATTCATTTTGATTTAGAGATCACGCTTCTGACGGTGAAGCAGAAGAATGGGAAAACTCTTTTTATTGATCCAATTGGTCATCGGCAGGAGCGAGGTGACTATCAAGAGTCATGGATGCCTGCGAAAATAACAAAAACGCAGTTAAAAAAAGCACAGGCAATCGCTAAAAAAGTCACCGATCGCCTTGGTGGAGCAGGGCTTTTTGGAGTCGAATTTTTTATTTCGCGCCAAGGCGAGATCTATTTTTCGGAACTTTCGCCTCGCCCTCACGATACCGGCATGGTGACTCTCAGATCGCAAGATCTCTCGGAGTTCGATCTACATGCACGCGCAATACTTGGACTGCCGATACCAAAGATCAACTATTTCGGGCCGACCGCCTCGGCGGTGATACTCGCAGATCGTGAAATTCAGAAAGTCGATTACGACGGCGTCGAAAAGGCGCTGGCGTTAAAGGGCGTTGAAGTACGAATTTTTGGAAAGCCCAGGGCGCGCCCCCACCGTCGCATGGGAGTCGCACTTGCAAACGGAAAAACTGAAAACGCGGCGAGAAGCCTAGCATTTGCGGCAGCTTCAAAAGTAAAAGTTGTTTCACTGAAATGAGAAAAACCTGTGATTCAGCCGAGAGCGCGCTTTGGCTAGGGAAGCGCCAGGTTTGCTAAGCGCCAAGTTCACTGAACCGCTAGCTTCTTAAAACCGACAGATTCGCGAAGCTCGATGAATAAGCTCGATGAACAAGCTCGAAAGAGCGCAAAAACCGTCCCTGTTGCTCAGGAAATGCTCAACAGGAAGGGCGTCAACAGCGGTTGGATTCGCAGCGAGGGGTTTTTTGACGGCCTAGAATTTGAAGTTCTGAAGTAGAGTTGCGCATGCTTTCCCCATCCTTAATCTATCTTCAAGTGCACTCTTAGCGTGCTGTCTGGGGCAAAGCCAGTCGCGAGAAGTACAAAAATGACACTTGCGACATGCAGGTTTTTGAGGGCGTATAAGATGAAAAAGAACTCGACAGCTCAGCTCTATTTGAATTGCGTAGTCCCGGTGTTGGCTCTCACAATTTTGCAAGCGTGTGTGCCTCGGCAGCAGAGCAATCACTACGACAATAATTTTAAAAGCATGCAGGCGGGATCTATC
The DNA here is from genome assembly GCA_043758635.1 of Bdellovibrionales bacterium. Classification (GTDB taxonomy): domain Bacteria; phylum Bdellovibrionota; class Bdellovibrionia; order Bdellovibrionales; family JAMPXM01; genus JAYVND01. The sequence continues at coordinate 5,896 of JAYVND010000841.1, read as the reverse complement.
GACGCGGGAGTTCGCGGTAACTTTCAGGTTTCAAAAGATGCGAATGCAGCCGACGTGAAGTCAGCGGAAATATTTACGAATGGTTGTGCTGTGATAGGTGCAAGTGGCTCAACTTCACAGGTCGACTTGCGCCTCACGCTGGGTGATACGGTGACGGAAACTTTCGAAGATTCGGGACTGAGTGGGCTTCGCCGCAGCTTCGTGAAACGTGAAAAAGTGGCAGGTCTCGACAATGGCGGGCTCGATATTAAAACCGTTGGCCAAATTCGGAGTCTGACATCCAATCTCGAATACACACGCATTTGCAGCACGATGGCGGCAACGGCAACTTCGGTGCAGACGGTCAGCTGCGGTTTAAGTCCAAGCACGACAGTCAACACAGAGATGGACGAGTCAGAGCCATGTGCATTCAATGCAGATGAGACTCAGACACTTCGCTCGCGTGGCACTTACACGCCTCCTGGAGCCGGCACGGCGGCGACGTTTAACGCGTATCAAATTCAAGTGAATGAACGCGGCACATTGAACTGTGGAATTAACTCATACAAAAATATCAATCACACCGTACTTGAAATCGTCAGCAATGAAGTTCCAACGCTCGATACGGCGATGTGTGGTGGAACGGTCACGTTCCGCTATGTGAGTTACACAGATGATGCGAAAAAAGTGTTCTACAACGCTCGTCGCGAAGTGAAATTTGCATCTCGTTTTGCGAAGGCATCAACGAACTAAATTCAATCTTTTTTAAAGTTCGTGACTGAAGCGTAAATGCAGATCTTCGCCGATTCTCAGGCCGACCCGAGAAGCGACAAAACCGCCTTTATTGAGCAAGTCTTTTTTGCCGTAGGCCAACCGTTCACCTGTTAATATCGAAATGACTTTGCAACCTGCTTCTTCAGCGATGGCTTGGCCTGCAGCAGTGTCCCACTCACTCGTCAGACCAAAGCGCGGGTAGAGGTCCACTTGTCCTTCACTCAAGTGACAGAATTTTGAGGCAGAGCCATAACGCTTGATTTCGGCAATTGAATACTCGCGGTAAAGATCTTCCATACGAGGAGTCGGTGTTGAGCGAGACCCCGCCGCGATCAAATTCGTTCGTTTCGAGTCGTTGTGAATTTTGGACCCATCGCCAAAAGCGCCCTGTCCTTTTTGTGCCCACCATGATTTTCCGGTGACGGGTTCGTGAATAAAACCGGCAAGCGGGTAATTATCTTGAATAAGACCGATGCAAACAACGAAGGTGTCTTTGCGGGCAACGAAGTCACGGGTCCCGTCCAGCGGGTCAACTAGCCAGTAGGTCTCAGCAATTTGCAGCCGATTCGCGTCGGATTCTTCTGAAATAATCGGAATATGCGGAGTGATCCGCGTGAGACCTTCAAACAAAATTTGGTGAGCTGCCAGATCCGCTTCAGTCACCGGAGATGAATCTGTTTTTTCGAAAACTTTGAAATCATCACGGTGATAAATTTTCATAATCGCTTCGCCCGCGAGCAAAGCGAGATCTCTGATTTCAAAAACTTGCGTGTCGGTTAAAAACATTTTCCCACCCATCGCGGTCGATCAGAGTTTTACTTCAAAACCTCAAGAACTTTTTGAATGTCCTCGTCCAGATTGAAGGCGTGTGGAGAAAGGCGGATGCCGAGCACTCGATTTGCGAAACTCACTCGTGCTCTTTGCAACGCACTAGTAATTTCGGGAATTGTTTTTTGCGCGGCATGAGGACCTCCGCTGAATGTCACGATCGCGCCACGGTGATGCGCACCATGCGGTGAGTGCACTGTGTAGCCACGTTCTCGCAGCCCATGAACAAGACGTTTTGAGAGCCATTCGGCCTCTTGAGCGATTCGAGAAACGCCTGTCTCTTCGATGAGCTGAAGTGAACTCCCGAGTGCTGCGATGTCTGCAAAATTCTTTGAGCCGGGTTCGTACGAAATTGCTTCGAACTTGCGAGTTGCACTCAGGTCGTTGGTATTCTCAGGTGTTCCGTAGGTGATCGCGCCGACCATCAGAGGTTGAATCCGCTCGATGAGCTCCTCGCGAAGACATAAAAATCCAGTCGAATGCGGAGCGGTCAACCACTTGTGGCTTCCGCCAGCGATTGCATCGATCCCAGACTCTTGAAAGTTAAAGGGTAAGACACCAAGACCTTGAATTCCATCGACGATACTCAAACTTCCCTTGGCGCGACAGAAATCGCCAAGCTGCTTGAGGTCTGTGATGGAGCCTGTTTGATATTGGACCCAAGAGGTTGCAATCACTTTGGTTCGGGGCGTGACATTTTGCAGAATAGTTTCAAAGGGAGTGGAGTGATTTGGGCCGGATTCCATCGCGATAAGTTTTGCACCGCTACGAAGTGCGGCGTCTCGCCAGGGATAAAAACTCGAAGGATACTCTTGAAGCCAAGTCAATATTTCATCGCCAGGCTGGAAATTTAGCCCAAACGCCATTTGCGAAAGTGCTTGCGCGGCGCTGCCAAAAAATGCAATTTCGCTGATTTTCGCGCCGAGGAATCTTGCCAGTTGCGCACGAACATCATTGCTTGAGTTCCAGAGTTCATGGGCAGAAAAAAAACCTTCATAGGCACGGCGATCTGTCCATAGTTTAACGGTTTGAGCGGTGCAGTGGGGCATCGGTGTGACGCCAGCATTGTTAAGGTGGGTCAAGTCAGGGTGACGACGAAATTGTGCGCGGTAGTTTTCGATTGGATCGTGGGCGCAGGTGCGGTTTTCCATGAGCGAGCTCCTCGTGGTAAACAGGCTATCTTTTTCATCCTTGCTTCGATAGAAAGAAAGCATGGCATTAGAAATTTAGAGTGCGCATGGTGGCAGTCCCTCGACAAAAAAATTGCGCGAATTTATCACAATTGAAATCCGGGAGAAAAATGAGTCAATTGAGTCAGCTTCAGTCTGAGGTGCAGGAGTTTTGCGAGGTCCGTGACTGGGATCAATTTCACACGCCAAAAGATTTGGCAATCGGACTGGTGACGGAGTCGGCTGAACTGCTCGATTTGTTTCGCTTCAAATCAGATTCTGAGTGCCTCGAACTCCTCCAAAAAGCCGGGAGTCGCGACAAAATCGAAGACGAGCTCGCCGACATTTTATTCTTCGCCCTTCGATTCGCCCAGAAAAATGAAATTGATTTGAGCAAAGCTCTGCGGGCGAAAATTGAAAAGAACGGAAAAAAATATCCGGTGGAGCTGAGTCGCGGGAGTAACCGAAAGTACAACGAATTTTGATACGAGAGAATCAGCGTGGAGAATCAGCGTGAAAATCAAACGCGAGAATCCGTGCAAAAAAGCAGTCGATAAAATCAGCGCAGAGAATCAAAACGTGTTTCTCAATTCACGCAGGCGAGTGAAAACTGAAAGCACTCGCCCTCGAGCCGGTAGATCCCCATTGATTTTCAGCGATTCCGCAATCTCTCGCTCTCCAGCTCTTAGAAATGGATTGCTCATCATCTCCTCAGCAATGGTGAGAGGTTGTAAAAGCTGAGCATCGCTCTCGAACCCTTCAAATGCGCTGACCGTTCTGAAGAGTCGATCATCGATCGTGTGGTTGCTCGGCTCAACCGATTTGGCAAAAGCACCGTTGCGTAACGTGTACTCGTGCCCAACAAACACCTTTGTATCTGGCGGAAGCGACATGAGTTTCTCTAGCGAGTTAAGCATTTGTGCCGGAGTGCCTTCAAACAAGCGTCCGCAGCCCATTGAGAAAAGCGTGTCGCCAACAAATACAAATTTTGCATCGGCATTGAAATAGGCGAGCTGACCTTCAGTATGTCCCGGGATCTCGAGCACCAGGAGTGCGACTCCTGCCACTTCAATTCGACTTCCTTCGCGGAGGCCGTGCGTGAGTCCAGGAACCCGCAAATGATCAGTAGCTGAGGCGTAAGATGGAATCTTGTACTTTTCCTGGAGTTCGGAATTGCCGCCGATGTGATCGTGATGGTGATGGGTGTTTAAGATCGCCATCAGTTCTAAATTCTCTTGATTTATAAATTCAATCACGCGGTCTGCGGCCCCCGGATCGATGACTGCACGCTGACGAGAATCATGTTGGCCGATTGTCGACACATAGTTGTCACTGAGGCAGCGAAAAGTCTCGATCACAACTGAACCATATTGAGAGCGCAAGAAAGGCACCATAGACTAAAGCCTATTCGAGCTTTTTAAGCTCGCGCAAGTTCGAAGTGCGATGCGAAGATAGTTCTATGAGTTCACATGGATCCCACGCCTCATCTTCTTCTTCTGACAATTCTAGCAATTCTGGCAATTCTAGCAATTCTGGAACCTTAGGTAGCTCTGGTATGGGCGAACAAAAGGCCGGCACGAGCGGCCAATACGTGCTGCCAGTAGGCAAAATAGACATCGTTGTGGGGATTGCGGCACGTGATCAAATTCGTCTGCAAGGCGATGTTGAGTCCAATGGCAATTTGAAGGACTTCAAGCTCACGGGAATCGGTTGCCCAGATTTGATCTCGCGACTCGAGCAGGTTCGCGACAAATTCAGGGCTCTGGATGCGGATGGCGGGTTGACGTTGCAAGGGCTCGAACTTCCGCCCGGCGTGGATCACACTTCGATTTTATTTCGAGAGATTTTTCAACGGGCGCGTGGTGCTTGGCATCCGCCATTTACGGAAGCAGAGCTCTGTCACTGCCGTTCAGTGTCGACAGCGCGAGTGGATCAAGCGATCGTCTGCGGGAGTCATACGATTCAGCAAATCGCCCGTGAAACTTCGGCGGGCACTTCGTGTGGAACTTGTCGAAGTGACTCGGAATCGCTGATCCGGTATCGACTAGCAAAGCCCTAAGAGTAAGATCGAGAATAATTTTGAGCACGCCCAGAAGCATATTCATCAGCGACGTCGACGTTTGTCAGCGACGCAATTTGCAGGAAGTTTATCTGGAAAAACGCCGCAGCTTAAATACGTGTCTAGCATTGGACCGAGTTTGCGACGGCATGATCCACCGCAAGGACCCACTCCCGCAGATGTCGCATCAAATATTTCGTTGAGAGTCGTAGCCCCATCTCGAATGGATGCCTCAATTGCATCTTTCGTGACGCAATTGCATAGACAAACGATCTCCGGCTTCGCGCCGCAGCGTTTTGGATTCGGATCGCCCGGATCGCGCATACCTTTGAATAGACCCACGACTGAAACTCTCCAACTGAGCCAATTTGTGTCCAAAATAACGCATCACAAATAGAGCATTCGGCGGACGCGAGACCTGAGCAAACGGCTAATACGACTCAGCTTTCTAGCCAATTTCAATCAGCATACGCTTATTCCGGGCGGACGCAAGTCGACGTTTTCGAGTTGAAGCTGAGCCGAATCTGGGATAGAACTTCCGGCTTCTCGCGGATCTTTTTGAGGCATTTCTTCAAAGCCCGCGGCAGCCTGGAGATTTGATATGGCGCTAAATGATTCTTTGCCCCTCACGGTTCGCGGTAAGGCTAAGCTTGAAGACGAGTTGAAACGCCTCATGTACACCGAGCGTCCAAGCGTGATCAAAGCGATTGAGGAAGCACGCGCACACGGCGATATCAGTGAAAACGCAGAGTATGAAGCTGCGAAAGAACGACAATCGATGGTCGAAGGCCGTATTGTAGAAATCCAAGGGCAGATCGCGGGCGCAGAAGTGATCGACCCGTCGCTGATCAAAAGCGACAAAATTGTTTTCGGTGCGCATGTCGTTCTCACAGACGTAGAGACCGAAGAGCAGGTGAGCTACCAGATTGTTGGGGTCGATGAGGCTGATGTGAAGCAAGGGCGAATTTCGATTCTATCGCCGCTTGCGCGCGCCATGATTGGCAAAACGGTCGGCGATACGTTCCATGTTAAGAGTCCAAAAGCGGACAAAGAGTTTGAGATTGTTGAATTCTCTTTTAAGTAAGCA
>JAYVND010000840.1:0-8263 GCA_043758635.1 Bdellovibrionales bacterium | reverse complement strand
CCCAATATTCCCCATCGAAGTCCCAGTGGAGTGCTTTCGATTTAGGGATGACTGTCGCCGGAACACGTTTTCCCTCAACTCCGCCGGCGACTTGGAATCGGATATTCTCTCCGCTTCCCGAAAACACTTCGTAACGAAGCAATTCATTGTTATCGAGATCGCGCGCAAGGTTCGTTTTCATCTCAATCATGCGATTGCGCAAAATTTTCTCGATGTGCGTCTGTACATCAGCAATGCGCACGTCTGCCGAATCGATCACTTCCGCTTTGTAATTAGGAAGTGCCGCAACTGCTTCATTATAAAGATCAACGTAGAAAAATCCGTCGTTCAGCTTGTCTAGCTCTTTGCTCAACTCTGAAACCCAGAGCGAGCGATTCTGCGCAAGCTCGGGATGCTTAGGAATGGAGGCAATTTGCTTGCGCAGCGTGTCCGCATTCTTACGCGAGGCACTCACGCGGCCCTGAGCAAATTTCAACTGGCGAAGCGTCTCGGACTCGATATGATTGTAGCCAGGGCGCTCGTCAATTTCGCGGTTCAACGCATTTTGCAAATTTGTGAAGTCACGATGGCGAGCCATCTCTTTTACCACTTGGACCGGCAAACCATCGACGTCTTGAGGGCCCGGATCTTTTTTATTCGCAACGGCTTTCATCGCAACAAGCATCGACTTGACCGTTTTGTAGTACGCGCCTCTGCCATTGTTCTTTTTCGTGTAGTCTTCCATGGCTTCGAGCCACGGTTTGTAGTCATGTTCTAGGACCGAGAGTGTGCGGTAGGCATCTCCGTATTGGCAGAGATTTAAGTAGCCAATCGTTCGAATCACGTAACTCTCTGGTTTGTAAGCGCCAGAGAAAAACGGAGATTGGATCGAGTACATGTTTCCGATCGCCCCCTCGTAGTCACCGCTCATCAGTTGGGCCCAGCCAAGTTCGGTTAGACTTTGCAGCCACATCGGATGATCTTTGTAGACTCGTAAAAAGCTTGTGTGCGCCTCTTTGAAGTCGTGCTCTTGAAAATACATACGGGCCAGGTTCAATGCGACGAGCGCTTGAAATTCTTGCTTCGCTTTGTCTAAATCAAGTTCCGCTATCAACTCTTCTTGAAGTTTCAAAGCCTGTTTTTTCGAGCCAGACTGATACTCGCCGAGAGCTTCTAAAAACTTCGCCTGAAGATACTTTGGATGTCCTTTCGGCACCTGCTTCGCCCACAAAAGTGAGGTTTTAAAACGCGTCGTCGCCGCACCAAATTCTGCAAGTAAGAATGCCAAGTTGGCCTTCACCACTGGATCAAGCGACGCCATAATTTTTTCGTTCGTCGAAATTTTAAAGAGCGATAAACCAAATGTGTCGCGGAATTCGTAGGGTGTTTCCGCACCGACTTCTTTAAGAATTTTTTTGGAATAGTAAATGTCTTGAGTCGCTAAAATTTTGCTTGCACGATCGTAGAAATCGCTCTCGAGGCCAAGTTTGTGTGAGCACATCGCCAAATAATAATCGGCTTCTGCTTCAAAGCCTGTGGTCTTCGAAAGTTTGTGTAAAATGCCAACTGCCGCTGAACACTGATCGCCTTGTTGGTAAAGCATCAGCGCGCTCAAAAAACGAACTTCGTCGTCGCTGAGAGGGGTAAATTTTTTCAGCTTAAGCGCGGTTTCTGGTGCGAGGTTGCGAACGATTTTATCAAAGTTTGCTCGCGACACTTTTCCCTTGGGACCAAAGACGACATCTTTTGTCACTTGGACCGTGCCAGGCCTACCGGTTCTGATCGCCGTCATTGCTAGCATGTCTTTGGTGGTGACAAGGTCCGGGGTGCGAAGCTGGTGAATCACGCGGTCATCCATCACTTTTTGGCTTTTTGCATCCAGCGCCCAGCGAGATGCTGAGTATTTGTCCTCCCGATCGATAGCCAAGCGCGGAACCTGCGCAACATTGTTTAACTCGTAAACTTGCACGCCCGAAGCCGTCTTCGGAACAGTATTCATATCAACCGTCGCAACACCCAGCGGTTGAACCTTTTTCGCGGTGATTGGCGCTTTGAGATCCGCACCCACTTGCCTTGGTGGCGCATAAACGGAACCGGTTGACGAGTCGCCTATGACCGTCAGCGGTTTCGGAGCAGCAGATTTTCCAATAGCGGAAGGCACCTCATTCGTGGCGCCCCCGACGGCATCGTGCTGGCGGTTCGATTCGCTTCCTGATTTCGATGCAGGCTCTAAAGTCTGCCTCAGTTCTGGCTTTAATTCTGGCTTTAGTGCTAGGTGTTGAGCAACGGCGGGCATTTGAGTGGATGACTGGGCTGGTGGCGATTCCACGCCTGCCATCACTTTTAGACTCTCCCATTTTTCAAGTGCCCACGCCTTTGCTTTTTCAGCGACGCCCTGGTGAGCCGAATCATCAGATGCGGGTGAACGCGATCCGGCACCTGCCGACGCACCCCCACCAATCGAGCTAGTCTCGCCGAGGCGAGCTCTTTCGTATCCGCCCGTTGGCCGCAAATGCTCCGCTCTCACCGGCAATCCCAGGCTTGTAGCGGAGAGCAGCGCAACTGCTGCCATGAGATTCGGTAAATTCCGTTTTGCGAGTTTCACAACCCACCCCATTCCTTAGTAGAACTTAGAAATAAAAATTCACGCCAGCGCCGAGAATACTTTCGTAATAAAGCTCGGTGGATTTACCAGCCGTTCCTTTGTAAGAGACGATATCTTGGTTGTACCAATGGTTTTTAAAGTCGATGCGAATTGCGAGCCACTTGTTCAGAAAGTAGTGCTGCGAAACATCGAGACTCAACGTTGGAGTAGTTTTGTGCGCATTGCCTGCTTGAAGGATCTGATCGTATTGGGTGATACCAATACCCGGAGTCAGAGCCATATCAAAGTAGATGATCGTCGAGTTCAGCACACTGACTTTCGCGTAAAACGGTACCCAGTTGAAACCAACCCCGTAATAGCCTTCGACACGGTTGTGATTGGCGACTCCGCCCTGGCTATTCGCTAAACTGCGGGAGGCGTCGTTGTCGTGGGAATTCGTTTTCATGTACTCGAGCTGGATACCGTAGCGTTCAGAGAAATAATAATTTAAATCTCCAGAAAAAGTTGGACCGTCACTCCAAGAGTCATTGATCAATGAGCCGTACCCCACCGAAAGACCGAACTTTCCGGCTTTCGAAAAAAGGCGGTTTTGAACGACACTAAAGTCGGTGTCCTTTGCCGACCAATATTTTTTCTCGAGCCCTGAGACATCGACCTTGTCGTCGCTATGGTCAACACCTGTTCCTGAGCTCGACGGCAAGTTCGACGGGCCAGATGACGAAACTGTTGCCGAAGCTTTTGGCTTTGCTTGAGCTGCGGCCACTTGGCTCGCGGTAAAAACTGATGTCGCTGCGAGAACTGTCAATGATGCTTGAATCCACTTGTTGTTTTTCATTCCGCGGCCCCTCATACGTCCTGTTTAAAATCTGATTTAAAATCCAATTCGAATAGCTTTAGACCTTTTGGTTTCACTTCACGTATTCGACAGATTCTTTGATACTGTCGTCAAAATTCTTTCTGACTTTATAGAGCGGAACGAAGTCAATCCCGCGCTTTTGCGCCAGATAGGCTCCATCAGGATTCCGCACCGTTCCGTCGACGTCACTGCCGTCAAAATTAACATCTTGGGTCTTGCGATATTCAACCTTCTTCGCCCATACCGTCGAACTGATCGTCAGGCCCAAAGCCAAGGCAAGAATTGCGGAGAAAACAGATTTTGTACGAGTTGCTTTTGATTTTTTCATTTCAAACTCTCCTTGGACACGTCTTTGGGAACTTTGGAATCGAGTTTCGTCGCCGTCTGTTTTCCGTCGGTAGCCGGCTGACGAGCGCGAATGTCTTCTTCGATTGTCTTAATGCGTGAGTTCAAATCAAAATCAGGTTTTTCGTGAATCAAGCCGGCGTCGACTTTTGATTTCATCGACTTGTAAGTGTTCAACGCCAACTCCGGATTTTTTTGTAGAGACTCGTAGATGTGAGAGAGTCGCAACCACGGATAGAGAACTTTAGGATTTGCTGCCGTCGCACGAGCAAAAAGATCAGCCGCTTCGGCCGACGCATCTTTACTCAAGTCAATTTCACCGAGGCCCGTGAGAGCCGCATAATTCTTGTCATCGACTTTGAGAGCTGCTCGGTAGTAGCCTTCGGCACGACCCAAATCTTGGTCCCGATTGAAAATCTCCGCCAAAAAAAGCTGACCTTCGAGAAGTGTAGGCTCCATTGACACGGACTTTTGCAGGTCCGTCATCGCCTTCGAGTTCTCGCTCATCCTCATCCAGACGCGACCGCGCTGATAAATAAAAAGAGCCACTTTTCCGCCAGACTTTTTATTTGCAAGCTCTGTCATCCACATCGCTCGCGAATAATCTCCACGGGCCTCAGCGGCTACGCTTAAGAAATAGGCTGGCCAAGGATTGTCGAGATCCGCTTTTGACATCTCATTGGCCAAGTTTTCAAGCACGGGCCAGTTGTGCTCATTCACGCAAGTGTCTGCACGCCCAACGAGCTCTTTCCAGACTTTCGACTCGCCCTTACCTGTATTTGCGCCCTTGAGGCCTGACGGAACTGCACAAGCACCAAATCGTGAATCACGGCTTGATGCCGGCACGACAACCACGCGCTCAACGTAAACTTTGCTGTGCTCAACCGATGCTTTATTCTCCGTCGGCATTGGCGAATTTGTTGCACACGCCGTCATCAACCAGCTCATCGCCATAATCGCGGCTCGTGTCGAATAATCGACCGCATATGCCTTGGCGATGTTGACGTGTTTGAAAACCTTTTGAGCTTTTCCACAATTGGATGTCAAATTTGTTTTCATGATCCCACCTCTGATGCGGGAGCGCGCGTGAGGTTTGGCACGTAGACTCCCGGTTCAACGACTTGAACCGCGGGTGCATTCGACTTACGCATGTTCAACTTATCAAGTTCGATTTGTATATCGGCAACTTCACCCGTATGAAGCTGTGATTTCTTGCTCGCGAGCAAAGCTTGGTTCATCGACTCGATCCCTTTTTCTTCCATCGGAACTGATAGCTGTTCGAGTTCATCGCCAAACGCTTTTTGATCAGCCGCAGTGCCACCCGGCAAAGTCATTGCGCGCACACCGTGAGCGAAGTCGAGGTAACAGCCAGCGAGTTTCCTCAAAGCACGAACCGATTGAGCGGCATCACCGTAGGAGATTGCCGCCTGATAGGCCTTTTGAGCTTTCTCAAGTTTCTCGGTCTTGATGGAGAGCACAAGGCCGAGTCGCTCGGCGCGCGCTTTGATACTTTGCCGACGATACTCATCTTCAAGCACTTCGGCTTGCACGATCCGCGCTCGAGCCTGCAAGGCTTTCGGAAGGCTCGTTCGTGCTACGATCTTCTTAGATAAGTTGAAAGCGCGTGTTTGGTCGCCGTCTTTAAGTGCCGCTTCTGCTTGCTCAACGATCATTCGGCTCGCATCTGGCTCAATACCCATTGCTGAGTATTTTGCTTCCAGAGAATCCAATGTTTTATGGTCATTGAGCTCAGTCGCCACGACTCCAGCTTTTTGCATGAAGCCAGTTTTTAATTTCATGTCTTTCGTGTCGTCTGCCATCTTCAGGTACATCGTGATCGCTCGTGATTTGCTTCCGCTCAAAGCAAAGAAGTCGGCAGCAGTTTCACGCCATTGATTCTGCTTCGGTAGATCTGCCATCGCCAGATTCAATAATACGCGCGCAGCGAGATCTAGGCGCGCCATCGATTCAAATGTCTGCGCAGCTTTTGTTAAACAATCTTTCCCGTTCGATGATTTGGGAAAGAGTTTGTACATCTGGTAACAGGTATTTGCGCCGCCTTCGGCATCGCCAATCTTGAATTGCAATTGACTCGCATTCCACCAAGCTTTTGACGCCAACTCGCTCGCGGCATTTTCGAGCGCAAATTTTTTGTAACCGTCGATCGCTTCGGCAAACTTGCCATTGTCTTCGAGCTGTTGAAGTTCAGAAAAATAGGCTTCGCGGTAAAGCTTTTGAACGACGACGGTCCGTTCCGCCGAGGTGGGGCGAGCGAGCAAGGACTTCGCTGCATCCTTTAAACCCGAATAATCTTTTTTAATGTTCAAAATGTCTAGATAAAGATCTTGCGCCTTGAGAACCTTCTCTGCCGTCAGTCCACCCGGGACACCGGCATGTTGATCGAGCCAACCAATGCGGTAGAACTGTGGCGCGGCTTCGATGTAACGTTCTTTTTCGTAAGCAATGAAAGCGCGTTTGTATTTGATTTCAAGACTGAAGACACCTGCCGGGAAACGCGATGTGTAGACATCAGCTAAGATCTGGAAGTGCTTTTCGTCTGTGTCATTCCATTTTTTGTCGCCAACTGCTCGCTCAAGACTGACGATTGCCCCATAGGCAGAATCGTGAGCCACTTTTGGATCGACTTTCAAGTTTTTACGATACCCATCAACTGCAGCGTAGCTATCACTCGCCTCGCGAAACTGGCCGCGCGCAAATTGAAGCTCAGCGTATGAAAAATGAAGTTGTGGCCGGTCGCCATCGGCATCAAGACCGTTTTTCAGATAAAGCTTATACGATTTTTCGGCACTGATCGCGAGCGGCTCGTCACCACCCTGCTTGCGCCACTGTGCATGCCACTTGGTACCAAGTTTTTTACTCGCGTCAGCAATCTTTGCTCGGCAGTCTTCATGCGGTGTCAAAACTTTATCTTTTACCAAGACGGCGCCCGGCGGTTTGTAGTCTTCTTTCGAGGCGACTTTCGCCTTCGATTGATTCGGCTGCGATTCGCAGTAGGAATCGAAATCGGCAAGTGCTTGAACCGCCTGAGGACGGAGCCTCATACGCTCATAGTTCCAAACCAGTTCTTCATGCACGCTCGCGATGATCGCAGAATTCGGAAGTGTTGCCAGGATCTGCTTAAGAACGGTTTCAACATCGGCATAACGGCTATGATGTTTGTACAACTCAACCAAACGCATGATGAAAGGAGCAGGATCGAGCTCGGCCGAGAGATTGCGGAAATAGTCGACAGCTTCATTGGCCGGTTTTACATCACCATAGAAAAGTGCGATATCGCCCAAAGCTTCTTTCCGAAGATCGAGCTTCGCTTCGAGATGCTGCTCTTTCATGTCACGACCGTACCGCACGACTTCTTCCAAGAGCTTCAACCCGGCAGGAGCATCTTGCAGATTGTAATTACACCAAGCTGCTTTGTAGAGACCATAGGGATAAACTCGAGCTGTTGGAAATTTGCGGATTGCGGCAAAATTTTCGAGAGCCACCTTGAAACTGCGACGATTGTAATTGATCTCGCCGATTGCCAAATAACTATCTGGAACAAGATTCGAATCCTGAAAGTTGTTGATCAACTTATGATAGAGAGCTTCTGCAGACTTATCGTCACCGATTTGTTGATAAGCATAGGCGTCGTTAAAGATCACAGTATCGAGCGCATGAAACCGAGGGAATCGCATTTGCATATCGTTGTAGATCGCAATTGCCTTTTTGATTTCGTTTGCTTCGGAAGCTTCTTTGACCAAGGTCGGTGCGAAAGATGCGACTTCGTTTGAACTCTTATGAATTTCAAAGAAGCGCTCAGTCCGCGCACGGCGCATGTAAAGTTCGGCCAAACGAAATAGAATCTCTGGCTCCATACGCTTACCTTTATACTTTTTGGCAAGACGTTGAGCCTCGTCCATCGCGCGCCGCTCGGAGTGCATCACCAGCACTTCGGTTTTAAGCTCTTTGACTTCGTTACCGACTTCGTCGCCCGCTTTCAATTTAAGTTCGTTCTCAACACCCGAATCGCCGGTCACTTTTTTTGCAAAGCCAACCGAAGCCGAAAACTGAATGAGCATGACTGCAAGGAGAGGCCCTATCGCTAGGGCCATTCCGCCTCGCAGTGAATCTTGAGGTGGAGTAACTTTTGCAGCCAACGCCAAGTCGACGAACGGCTGCAGTAAATCAATTTTATTTAAACGTTTTTGCGATTCCATCGTACCTTCCCTTCCCTTCTCTTCCTTGCTTTTCTTACTTCTCGCCAAGTGGAGTGAAGTTCACATTGATCTTCGCGTTCGGGCCCGGGATCGCAGTGCCATGGAAAATCACGGCAAGCTTGGTTGAATCGTACGTCCAGCCATTTTTGGCATCAATCGCGATGGCGACCCCGTCCACGAGCACCTGGATCGTAGATACATTTGGTTCGCGGTCTAAGTGGTACTCGGTCACGACCTCCAAAATCCGCGCGCGGACATTGG
>JAYVND010000839.1:0-2639 GCA_043758635.1 Bdellovibrionales bacterium | reverse complement strand
AACATTGTAGCGCCGGTATAATTCAGATGCCATATGGTAAGCGGCATCTCGGTGGGCTTGGCGTGATGTCATCAAAAGCTTTGCAAGCATCAAAATACTGAGGTAGCGGCTAAAGCGCTCATCATCTTTGAGAGTTAAAAGACGTTCGATATCTTCTACATCCCGAATCGGAAGACTGTTCGGACCATAAATCGCAAGAATTTTTTTCTCGTAGACTTCTTTGTGCGGGCCATTCAGGAGCGCTTTGATTCTCGGATAAATGAAATCGGCAGAGAGCGCTCCAGTCAAATGTGTGTGCTCATCACGATAAGGAAGAGGGAAGGCTTTGAAAAATGCAAAGAGACCTTTTGCCATTGGGTGATGGAGCAGGGTGTAGATCTCAACTTGATCACTCTGAAATTGAAAAAGGAGATTTCTAAATTCGACGGCAAGGCGCTGCACAACCGGTTTTTGTTTAACACTCTCCGAGTTTGCCATGAGCTCTAAGGTGTCAGACAGGTTGATGCCATTTGTCTCAGAGATTGTTTCAGTTAAGGCGCGGGCCAACTCACGAGTGAGCGAATCGTTTGAATCTAAATTCACGTGCATCCTTATTGGCTGACGTTGGCTATTCAAAATTCAGGAATCTGAACGTTTGCATGAGCGCTCAATTTTCCATCAGCCGCCTCTAAATTATGGCATCCCAAGTAGGTGAGGAGCAAGCTCTCGAAGTGTGAGCAGAACAGAACGCGAAGGGTGCGAAAGGAGCGACTTTCTGAAAAGCGGATTTGAAGTGCCAGACGTTGGGCGAGGGAGGCGAGCGAGATGCTCACTTACTCATTCCTGGAGCATGGTTCGACATCTTAAGCCGCATAGTGAGTTTCAAAAGAGAAAGTACGACAAGTTTGCCAGATAAATTGGCCAGATAAATTGGCCAGATAAATTGGCGAGATGGATTGGCCAGGCGAAATGGCCAGATGAATTCGCCAGAAGAATTTTTATTTGGATGACTGAAGGCTCAATTCTCGCCGGAGGCAAGGGACCATCTTTAAATAAATTAAATAAGTTTGGTCATAGATCGACCCGATGTGTTCAATTGCATTTGGCGAAAGATTTAGCCGATCGATTTTGTGGGAGGCGACTGGTTGAGTTGCGTTAACTAAAGACATTGATTCTGGCTAGACATGCCGTCAATTGACTCACTTTGCTGGCAGAACTCCTTTATTTCGCATGTCAATTCGCATGTAGCGTCGCCTGTCACTTAACAGGTCACCTGGAAGAAATGGTACTGATGCCGTACATCCACGCTCCGTTGCGACCGGAGCAGCTCCCAGGAAATAAAAAATTTAAAGCTGCCACGCCGTCATACCGGGAGCATTCCGCAACTACACCCAACGCCGCCTCAGAAAGGCGAAGTTGGGTGACAAGATAGGCTGGCGTTGCTTCACCATTTTGTGGATTTACCCAGATCAATGACATCTCTACCGTCCACGTATCAGAAGAAAATTTGACCTGCGATACGAGCGAGGCGCCGAGCTTCACTGGCACGACAAACGAGACAGCAACCAGTACAGGCGGGGCAACGGTTGCAGGGGTTTCACAATCGAGACCGGTGACACAGACGGTGCGTTTCCAAAAAGCCAATTGGCCCTTCAGTTCAACGGAAGATCCCCCCACTCGCGAGTCGGCTACTGGAGCCACGAAAGCTATTGCTGCGAGAGGCGCCGGTAGCGCCAGCGCCATGCTGCCAGAAAGGAGCGCGGCGGCACTCGCAGTCATGACCGCAGTCTTGATCGGAGTGACAGTCGGAGTGACAGTCGGAGTGACAGTCGGAATGTCAGTCGGGGTTCGGCTGAAGCAGAAGAATGAATCAAATTGCATGGCGGGATTAAAATCATAGAGCCATTGCAACTGTCAAACGGACTTTCGACGCCTGGCGAGAGAATTCTTTACCAGTTGTAGTCGAGATGAACTGTGCTTGCTTGCCCACTGGTCTGATGGCGCAATCCAACATTCATACGTTCCGTCAGAGGCTTCTGAAGTTCCACCTCCACGCCGGCATTGCCAACCATGCAGTTCAAATGAGTTTCGTTGTTGAAAGCCACGTCGAAACGATTGAGCTGAGTAAATTTAATTGAGTGCGGGGACATGGGAGAGCTCGAGAACATGTCTTGAATCGACTTCGGAATCTGCGGAGTTCCGCTCGAGTCATCGCCATCGCTTGAACTTCCGTCAGAATTCGGATCGTCGCCGCTTTGGTTCGCAGGGTTTCTCCTATTTGCATCGTTGTCGCCGGGCTCAGGCCAACCTTCACCTTCGACGGGCGTGAACTTTACCAATCGCTGCATTCGTTTATTGATCTCGTCGAGCGCGCGTTGATCGCCCCCGTGTGTACTCAAGTGAGTTTGTTTACCGAGCCAGTTTAGTCCAATTGTTGAAGGGTCTTTTCCAGCATCAGGCAAAGCGATTTCAGATGCACCGTAGTTGGAAGGCCTTTGAGGTGCAAAATCGCGAATGTCTTGGTCATCGCTAGATCCAAAGATTTCACCTCGACTCGCGGCGTTTGCTCGATTGCGATGCGGGCGCAGATCTTCGAGCGTAAAATTAGAAAAGTTCTGGAAAGAAAGAGTTAAAACGGTGAGTCCGCCGAGGATGATCGA
>JAYVND010000838.1:0-2645 GCA_043758635.1 Bdellovibrionales bacterium | reverse complement strand
CTCGAGTGTTGCTTAGTTATTTGCGAAGATATGTAGAAGATAAGTAACAGACTCTGATCGAATTTTTCGCTAACCTGAGAGAGATGATGAATCTGAATCAGCTTCAACATAATACAAATTTTGCGTCAAATGCTGCCGTCTCGCCGATCTTGCTGACCCTGTTGATCTGCCTGGCAGTGCTATTGACGGAGAATGCTCTTGCCGATAATTCAATGATAAAAAAACAAGCTGTCGATTCGAAGACGCGGGACCTCAGCCTCACCGTAGCCGCTGGCGAGGATTTGAAGCAGCCCTTTCAAGCTCCCATGAGCGTCACCAACTCACGCCTCTTGCATGTCGCGAGTGCTTCGAGCAAAGCCGATCTCGTTAAAAAATTTCGCTCCCTTGCCGATCGACAAACGGATGAGCTCAACAACATCGATGACCGAATTAAAAAGTATCTCAAAGAATCAACAGACGTGACGTTGAGCACACAGGATCTCAAAGGCGCAGATCGGAAGTTTAGAGTTTTGAGCGACTCGCTCACTTTACTTAATCAAGCTCATTTAGAACGCAAAGAACGCCAAGATCTTTACAACCGCTTTGCGCTAGCAATTGAATCGCAGTGGACCGGGCAACCGCTTCAAGCATTTTTAAGCGGTCAGTGTCTCGACATGTCTGAACTTGAGCTCACAAGTGAGAAGGGTTCGAGCAAAGTCGGCGTGTTTTTGGTATACTTAAGTGTCGCGATTCGTGACGTCGTTGATCGCAGCGAAGATGTGGCAAACTTCATCGAAGATTATACGAATTATTCGACGGTGCTGGCACCGAAATCGCCGGTCGAATTCATCTCCTCGCGCAGCTACACGTCGGGCGCGATCAGCTATTCGGCGAAAACCATCGAACCCGGCAAAGTCTCCGACCTGGTCAGCAAAAAATTGGATGAGTTAGAAAAAAAGAGCGCGAGCAACAGTAAATCGACCGGCAAAAAGCGAGCATCTGCCGATAGCACGCGAGACTTGCAACTTAAGAACTTCGAACCTGATTTCGCCGGAGCTCCGAATAAAGCATCTGGCGAGCAGTGACCTAATCTTTCATCGACCTGTTCACCTAGCGACTAGGACTTACGACTTCGATTTGGACTTGAGAGAGAACTCGAGTCCACCAGTGCTGCCCGCGCCCGTCGACTCATCACCCGAAGATTTTTCGCGGCTTGCCTCCGGTGGGCGAGTCCCGTCACGCTTAGTGACTTCGATTTCGGCCGTGATTCGAAATTTATGCTCTTCGACAAAGCGAGACGCTTCTTTCACAAAATCAATTCTTGAGATAATTCCCACAACTTCTCGACCCACGCGGTCCATGAGCTGATCTTTGCTTTTTTGAGCGCCTTGCAAAACAAGGGTGATTGCCTCTTTGGGAAGCTTCAATTCCGAGACAAACGAGCGAACACTCTCTTCAGTCATAAAGGCAGCAGATATGCCGGCAGTAAATAGCTTTTTGAGCGTATCGCCAACACCCGGGCCAGAACCATGCGAGCCAGAACTGCCGCTCCCTGTCGAGCCTCCGGGCGAGCCTGCTGTTGAGCCTCCGGGCGAGCCTGCTGTCGAACCTGTATGGCCATGACCCAGATCATCACTGTCCTCATCGTCTCGTCTATTTCCCATAAACCTCCTTAATACGCTTGTGATATGAGCTCATCATAGCTGGCAAGTTTACATTCAAAAGAGTCTTGGCAATGGCACCCGGAACAAAGAGCGTGAACGTCGCTTCGACTTCGTAAACAGCCACGCATTTTCCGCCTTCATCGGACAAAGTCCAAGAGCCGATAGAAGTTTTAAAAATATCACCGCCCGCGAATGTCCAGCGGATCGACTGTGGCGCCATTTCTGTCATCCAGAGTTGATACGTAAACGACTTCAACACTGAAATTTTGTATTCGACGAGTTTCTTGGCGCCATCAGTTTTTATGATTTTGCACTGCTTCACTTCCTGCAAAAATTCGGGATACTTTTCGTAATCCGAAACGATTTTATAAAATTCATCCACCGAGCAATTGAATGTCTCAGTGTGTTTTGCGCTCGCCATTTTTCGATTCCTTCCAGTTAGAATTCGATTGCTTCTTTGATTTAGTATTTTTATTTCTTCTTAAATAAAGCTTCTGCGGCCGCTAGAATATCGTTCTTTGGGTCTTTCCCGCCAGCCGTGAGACTTGCTGGCGTGAAAAAGTCGCAAAAGTTCGCGCGTTCTTTCTCTCGCACCACTTCAGCAGAGGATTCGCGACATTCATTGTATGCCAGTCGATCGTAGTGGGCACAGTTTCGGCAGATGTGGAGGTCGGCTCCGCATGCGGGACAATCTTCACGCCGGCCGGGCACGTGGCCCAGCGACAACTCTTTTTGACATTGAAAACACGTGAAACTGTAGTCAGCCATTTTACTGCTTTTCAAGGCCCGAGAAGTGCAACGGCTTGAGCGAGAGCATGTGCTCCGATTCGATGTTTCGAACGGTTCCAGTTTGTGAGCGCATCACAATCGAATGTGTTAAAACCTTTCCACCTGGTACAAATCGAACGCCTTTGAGAAGTGGTCCGGTTGTCACGCCGGTTGCGACAAACATCACCGAGCCTTTCGCCATTTCTTCCATCTTATAAGCCTTGTGCAAATCTT
>JAYVND010000837.1:0-2645 GCA_043758635.1 Bdellovibrionales bacterium | reverse complement strand
CGCCAATCTGTTTGCTTGCAACATCGCCGCACCCCGAGTGAAGGCTATGAACAACTAAAAAGCGACGATCAGTGGCTAGTAGCGATCCGAACTCGTCGAGCGCGCGGCTCCGCGGTGTGCGCCCGACGCTTTTGAACCGTTCGCCGAGCGAGCTCCATCGCTTGCGCCGCCTCTCGCATTCGATTGGCCACCAGATCTGCCAGACGATTTTCCTGCCGAATTTGCAGCTGGTTTTGCAGCCGAATTTGTAAACGATGGACGCTCAGAGTTTTTGCCTGGTCTGCCATTCGCTTGGCCGTTCGATCTGCCATTCGCTTGGCCACCAGTGCGGGCGCCATATTTGCCACCAGATGACTTGGCGCTTTGCTTTGGTGCTTTGCTTTCTAGATGGCTTTCAGGCGTAACGGTTGATTTATAATAAGCTGGGCGTGCCGCTTTTTCAATCGCATCGCCAAACACCTGACCAGACGAGCGCGCGTTGGCGAGTTTTTTCGCCGATGGCGCGGCTTTACGAGCCGGACGTGCGCCCAATGAGCGACGAAGGCTCGAGCGGCCACCACTAGATTCGCTGCGCGACTGTGAGTCACGAGCGTCACGTTTGCTTGAGCCTTTGCGTGATGGCGCTTGAATCTCCGGATCGCGCTGGAAGATCTTTGCGATGCCTTTTTCGGTCAAAAAGAGATACTCGCCGCGCTTCAAACTCGAAGGCATTCTGAGTCGACCGATCGACACACGTTGAAGTTTCAAAACGTCGAAACCGATCTTTTCGAACATGAGACGGACCTGACGGTTTTTACCTTCACCAATCAAAATCTTCACCCAGTCGTACTGATCAGAGCCGCGACGAATTCGCTCCGCTACCACGGCTTGCACGCGTCCACCTACGATCGTCACACCGGTCTTCAACCGAGTAAGATGCTCGTCAGTCGGGTGCCCGTTGATTTTCACCATGTAGGTCTTCATGATCTCTTCTTTTGGATGGTTCACGTTCTGCGCGAATTCTCCATCGTTCGTTAAGAGAATCATTCCCTCGGAGTCCCAGTCGAGTCGACCCACCGGGAATACACGGCCAGGCAAACGTTCAAAGTAGTCGGCAACTGTGGGGCGACCTTCTGGATCGTCCATCGTCGTCACAACATTTTTCGGTTTATTGAAAAGGATGTAGATTTTGTTGCCGGGCGCTTTGACCGGTTTGCCGCTCACCGTGATGCGATCGGTGCCCGGAATCACTCGAGTGCCAAGCTCATAAACTTTCTTACCGTTCACAATGACGGCGCCTTCGGTAATGAGTTCATCGGCTTTACGACGGCTCGCGATTCCGCATTCTGATAAGTATTTATTGAGACGGAGAGAGTTGCCGGCATTTTGCGAGCCCCCTGAATCGCTTCGTGAATCGCGCCGTGTATCGTGTGCGTTTGATGAGTCATCGGCTGAGTCGTAAGCGGGATTGAGATTGGAATCTGCTGACATTTTTTCCTCTTCTGCGCGCTTCACAGCGCTCATGTTTTTGCACGACTAAATCGCGCTAATTTATAGGTGACATCGGGGTGATGCCGCCGCTTGCCGAATGCGCTTCGCACGGGTTCGAGAACTTTAAGATTAATTTAAGTTGAGAGAGCTGCGACTCGTGCACGACTCGAAGGTCATTCACTAGTGATTGAGTCCACTGCCAATTCCAGAGCCGCGCCCCGGAACTTTGGTGGGACTTGTGCGACCGGAATTTAACTGCGCATTCATGCGGCTCTCTAAACTATCGACGAGATCAACCCCATATGGATCTTCGTTTGCACGGCTCAAATTTCCGCCAACGTCTGCTCCAGGTTTTAAAGCCAGTCGCGACTGTTGAGGATCGTAGCCCTGCGAGTGATGCGGTTGAGCCAAACCTCGAATCGAGTCATGCCCTGATTCGTGTTTTGGTTCTGGCGTGATCTCACCCAGGCTAGACTTACGGGTCATGCCGAGAGCGGTGTCGAGCGCCAAAGTCTTCTCGAGGTTGTTGATCAAAAGGCGAACCAACTTATCATCCGGGAAGATGTGCTCGAGTGCCAGGCGACCGCGATCAATCGCAGCCGAGGCAAATTTCACAGCTTCTGGATGATGAGTGCTCATCAACTCGAGAGCCTTCTCAAGCAAACCCGTCAGTTCAATGTACATGGGGTCCGACTTGCGGTTGACGAAGAACTGCTCCAACCGCTTGAGCGGGTAAAACAGAACTGGGTACTTGTGAAGGCCGCCGCCATCCATAACAGAGTACTTTTGGAATGTATAGCCACGGGTCACGATTCCGTGCACGCCATCGGCGTTCACAAAGAACCGCGCGGCTGCGTGGGGTCCCACGTCGATCTGATGGATCATCATGGGGTGCAGCTGCAGATCAGCAGAATAATAGAGCGTGAAATCTTGACAGAGTGGCGTGAGCTCGCCGTCGCGAATTGCGAGAACCTTAGGAAACACGGTCGCTCGCAACGATCTGTCGCCCTGGAGCGTAAGACAGACGATTTTGTCATCGCCCTCGGGCACAATCCGGTACTGGTCGTAGGGGCTGGCGTGGCGCTCGACATAGCGGCCAATCACGAGCTCAAGTGTTTTGAGTGTTTCCGCCGGCACCACTTGAATCTGCTCACTTACCAGCATCTCTTGCACCG
>JAYVND010000836.1:0-2646 GCA_043758635.1 Bdellovibrionales bacterium | reverse complement strand
ATTTTCATCCGGTCTTCGACGTGGTTCGCACCAAGACCGGTGCGGTTTCGATTCGCAATAAAATCGTTAATGAGACGATGCACAATCCCGTAGGTCCTTGGCTTGAAGCCAACGCGCTTTACATCGATCAACCGTGCCTTCGCGAAAAGCTCTGCGAAGAGAGCGATCAAGAATTTGTGATCTTTGACGTGGGCCTCGGCGCGGCTGCGAACGCGCTGGCGGCTTTAGCCTGCATTCACGCGCTCGGCGAGAAGTCTCGCCACGTGCGAATTGTGAGCTTTGAACGTGATCTCGAGCTCCTGCGCTTTGCACTTGATCACGCTCGTTATTTTGACCACTTCCAGGGGTATGAAGCTGCACTTGAGCAACTTCTAGCTAAAGGGTTTTGGAGCGACTCGAAAATTTCCTGGGAGTTACGGCATGGCAATTTTTTAGAATTAATTGCCGACGAACCGCGACGTGCTCATCTTGTTTTTTATGATCCGTACTCGCCAAAAATGAATGAAGACATGTGGACCATTCATTGTTTCAAACTTTTACGCGCAAAATGCCAAGACCGCCTCAACGGAGGCGCGTCGCTTTTTACTTACAGTATCGCGACTCGTGTTCGTGTTGCGATGATCATGGCTGGCTTTTACGTCGGTTACGGCGAAGCAACTGGTGCAAAAACTGAGACCACGCAAGCTTCGACCGAACTCGCATCAGTTGTTAAACCCCTCGCGCAAGCATGGCGAGATCGGTGGAGCCGCTCGCATATTCGAAACTCATTTGATTGCACTCCCGGTGCTGAGGCCGCAGAAGACGAACTGGTCGAAGCCCATTTAAAGAATGTGATCGCACAATTAGAAAAATAAGCGCTCATCCACTCATCTCAAATTGAGACTCCAATTGAGATTTGAGCTTGAGATTCGAGCTTTTCTGCGGCTAACAAATGATCAACTGTAATGAGCGCGACAGAATGTAGAACTCCGGATCGATGGAGCTACTTTGCGCGCGGTGCACTGATTGCATTTGTAATGAGCATGAAACTAAAAAAGCACGCCGCTCTTCTGATTCGACTTGGAGCATTCGCCGCCGTGACTTTTTTGATGTTTCAAAACTGTGCACCGGGCATGAGCGCAACTGATTTCTCGTCCGTTGCGAGCAACGTCAATGAAACGAAGAAATGGGGAAGTCCAGATATATCGACTGTCAGTAACTACGGCAGTGTCTACGTCGGTTTGCAATCGTGGTTCTCGCCTGGGGTCGGACCCGCCTCGGGTGGCTACGCGGCCGGCTCATGGCTTCACTATGGAGTTGCCCAATCCGCGCCCGGCCGGCTCGCCGTCGATATGTGGCCCGAGGCCAGCCTGTATGATGCCGATGAGCTTTTCCCGACTCAGATGAGGATGGCAAACGGGAAGCCGCTCATGGCAATTTCGTCAGGCAATCCTAAAACAATCGATAAGCATGTTGAGATGATGAATCTTGCGACGATTCAAGGTCCTTTTTTGCAGCGCTTTCTAGCTGATACAACAGCAGATCCCGCGGTTCTTGCGTGGCGAGACAATATCACTTTGAATTTGCGCGCATCGTCGGATGCGCAAAGCCAAACCTACGCGATCATGTATGATCTGACTTCTTGCGACGACACGTGTGTTGATCAGCATCTCATGCAAGATCTCTATCATCTGCGGGATTCGCTCCACACATTCGATTCCGCGAACTACATGAAAAAAGATGGCCGTCCCGTCATCGCACTTTGGGGACTTGGATTCAGCGATGGCGTACGTCCATCATCGTATCGCGCACTTCGCGCCGTGGTCGACATCCAAGGACAAGGTTTCGCCGTGATGGGCGGTGTGCCGTTTAATTTTCGCACGGGTGATAGTGATGCAAGCGGTGATCCATATTGGCAAAATGTTTACGCCGCGCTCGATATCGTTTCGCCTTGGTCGGTGGGTCGGTATGGAAATTCGGCAGATCTTACAAATCTGCGGGAGCGACTGACCGCGGATGTGAACCTCGTGAAAGGTCGCAACCAAACTTATTTGCCAGTGCTATTTCCTGGTTTCACATGGGCAAATCTCATGCGTTCAACAGGCAAGCCCGCATACCCAAACCAAATTCAACGTCAAAACGGAAATTTTCTGTGGGATCAAGCAGCGATGTACTACTCCCTCGGCGTGCGCAACTACTATGTTGCGATGTTTGATGAAGTAAACGAAGGAACGGCGATTATGCCCGTCGTGAGCTGCACGGCCGACCTCCCACAGGGTTCGGGACTCCTGGGACTGGACCTCGAAGGGCAAGCGCTTCCCTCGGATTACTATCTTCGTGTCGTAAAAGCGATTGCGGTTCGCATGCAGAATGGTTATCCGATCGAAGGCGCGATGCCACAGCCCGAGATCATGGGACAAGTCGTTCTCTTTCCGAACGGCTACAATCTTTTGCAAATACAAAATCAAATCAACCGCTTTTACCAATCGATCATAGGTCGCAACGCTTCGATCGGCGATCTGCATGCTGCTGCGAATACCGTAATTTACAATGGAGTTTCACTCGCGGCGATTCGACAATCGATTGCGCAAAGCCAAGAATCACTGAACAACATCCGTCGACTCGCCGTCTCGATCTTAGGTCGCGATACCAATTCGATGAGTGATG
>JAYVND010000835.1:0-2655 GCA_043758635.1 Bdellovibrionales bacterium | reverse complement strand
AATGAACAATTCGAAAATTGCACAGATCACCGGCGGAAGCCGTGGCCTCGGAAAAAGCATGGCGCTCCATCTGGCGAAAAGCGGAGTCGATATTGTCCTGACCTATCGGAGCCAGAACACTGAAGCGGATGGTGTCGTTGCCGAAATCGAAAAATTGGGAAGGAAAGCACATGCCATTCAGCTCGATGTTGGCAAAAGTGTGACCTTTGCGAAATTTAGCGTAGATTTAAAAAAAGCCCTGGAAGAGAAATATGTCCGAAAAGATTTCGACTTTCTGATCAACAACGCCGGCACTTCACTCCATGCAAGTATTGCGGAAACAACTGAGGATCAGTTTGATGAAGTGATGAACGTTCACGTGAAAGGTCCGTATTTTCTCACGCAAAAACTCCTACCGCTGATCAAAGACGGGGGTCGAGTTTTGAACATTTCATCTGGTCTGGCCCGGTTTTCAGCTCCTGGCTCATCCGCGTACGCTTCAGCGAAAGGTGCCGTCGAAGTCTTCACGCGATATCTAGCCAAGGAGCTTGGCGGACGAAAAATTACGGCAAACACCATCGCGCCAGGTGCAATCGCCACGGATTTCAGCGGTGGAAGAGTGCGGGACAATCCTGAAATCAACAAAGCCGTGGCCGAGCAAACGGCTCTAGGTCGAGTTGGTTTGCCAGACGACGTCGGCGCCGCAGTCGCCGCGCTCTTAGCCGATGGCACCAACTGGATCAATGGCCAGCGCATCGAAGTTTCGGGTGGAATGGTTCTCTGATCTACGTTAGACAATCGCAAAAATTTTTGCCGTTTTAAGCTTTTGCCGTCTTAGATTTTTGCCGTCTTAGATTTTTGATTGAGTCGAGGCCTGTTTTGATGAGCTAGACCGCGGGAATTGGCACCAGCCGTTGAGCAGATCTTCAGTTGATCCGAAATATGTAAGGGATTCTTGAATTTCAAAGCCTTCATTGACCGCGCTGAAATTCAAGAAAGTTTTTATTTTGGAGTGCAATTGTCGTTTACCAAAGAGAGTGGGTGGACTGGCATGCTCAAGCAATTGGGTTTATGCGAGAAGACCACGGACGATTTTATTAATGAGACCGTTGATTTAGCATTGGGCATCGGTTCATGCTCAATGTCTGCGCTTTGTTTTTTTGAGAACGATGATGTTTGGTTGAGTGCTTATCGCGGTGTCGAATTGCAAACTAGCTGTTTCACTCTAGCGAACAGCGAGTATTCTCTTTTTTCAATGAAGAAAGGGGGAATCTTTCGCGATGAACTTTCAATCAATTCCCCCCACCTCAAAAGCCCGTTTATTGCGAATGGAGCGAAATTTTTCGCCGCAGTTCCTATCCACTTTAACGAGGAAGTGATCGGAGCTCTAGCGGTTTACGATCAAGTAGCGCGAAAAATTCTACCGTCCGAAAAGAGGCGCTTAGAGTCGTTAGCCAAACTTATAATGGAATATGTTGGAAAATGCCGAACAATCGCTGACCTGAGAGTTACGCAAGAAGCACTTCAAGCGTCAGAAATTAAGTTTAGAGGCTTTATCAATGCCGCAAGCGATGCATTCATCGGAACCGACAACACGGGAAACGTGATTTCTTGGAATGCAAGTGCGCACAAAATATTCGGGGTTCCGGAATGGGAAATGCTCGGAAAAAACTTTTCTCTGATTTTTTCAGAGTCCACACGCCAAGTGCTTATCCAAGAACTGATGTCTAAGAGCGCGCATGGAGAGGCGAAGGTCTTCGAAACGTCGGGTGTTGATCAGCTGGGGCGAGAGTTTCCTCTCGAAGTCGCAGGATCCTATTGGACGGCAGATGGAAAAAAGTTTTACACATTCCTCGCGCGGGACATTTCGGCCCGTCGTCGCGTGGCGGATGAAGGACAAGCCGAAAATCGATTGGCACTTGAATCTCGCGAAACGCGCTTGCGAACACTGACTGAATCTATTCCATTGATCATTTGGACTTCAAAAAGTGACGGCGCTGAACTCTATTTCAATGCACGCTGGTATGAGTACACTGGCTGTCCCTACGGCGAAGTTAATGCGGAGATCTGGAAGTCGTTTATTCATCCAGAGGATTATGGCGCCGTTCTAGATGTCTATTACCGTTGTAAAAGAGAACGCCGCAACTTTGAAAGTCGTTACCGTCTTCGAAATAAAGAAGGACTGTACCGGTGGCATTTGGGTCGAAATGTCATGATAGCTGACACTAACGGTTCTGAAGTCTCAACGGTTGGATTTTCGACCGACATTCATGACCAAGTCGAATCTCAAGAAGCCGTTCGAGCCCTCCAGCAACGAACGGAGTCGGCTATTCAAAATGCTCCAATTTTGCTTTGGGCAGTTGACATGGATGGTTGCTTTACGTTTTACGATGGTAAAGTTTCACACGCGCTCGGAGTGAAACCAGCGGATCGAATCGGAAAAAATATTTTAGCAGAGTACACCGGAAGAGATGAGATTGCGGGAAATGTTCGCCGCGCATTGGCTGGCGAGACGGTAATTGGAGAGTCTCAAATAGGAGATGTTTATCTCGAAAATAAATTTTCTCCACAGTATGATTGTTGGCTCACACATTACGGCATGACGGAATTGATTGTTTCTGAAGTGATTGCGATGACACCGTCTCAGGTTGAGTCGGCGTAATGTAGCCAGACTTG
>JAYVND010000834.1:0-8339 GCA_043758635.1 Bdellovibrionales bacterium | reverse complement strand
CTTTGGCCGAGCCTGGCGTTTCTGCTTCATGGTCGCGACTTTTTTGACCGGCTGTACCACAACGACGCAATCAGGTGTAGTCGGTGTGAACCGTTCGCAGCTCATGACGCTATCTGCAGCAAAAGTTGAAGCGATGTCACTCACCGGCTTTGACGAGCTGAAAGCGCATGCTATCGAAAAGGGAATTCTCGATCTCGACACTTCGCAGACGAAACGAGTCCAGTCGATTGTCGCGCGCCTTGTTCCGCAGACCTCCGCATTTCGCGCCGATGCTCCTCAATGGCCCTGGGAATCGCACGTGATTGCTTCAACCGAAGTAAACGCGTTTTGTATGCCAGGTGGGAAAATCATCGTATATTCGGGATTTTTAAAAAAGATCGCACCTAGCGATGCGCAACTAGCCGCGGTGTTAGGGCACGAAATCTCGCACGCTCTCCGCGAGCATGGCCGAGAAAGACTCTCTCGCGACACTGCACAGAACGGACTGTTAGAACTCTTATTTGGAATTAACAAGTGGGATCCTGCATATGCGGGAGCCGCCAATCAATTTGCGCATATATTAATTGGTCTCAACTACGATCGCACGCAGGAAACTGAAGCTGACGAGATGGGTTTGGAACTTATGGCTCGCGCCGGTTTCGATCCTAAAGAGGCAGTGACTCTCTGGAAAAAGATGGGCGAATTGGGAACAAGCGATATGCCTGAGTTCTTAAGCGATCACCCGTCTGATCAGCACCGCGAGCAACGCCTTGAAAAACTGTTGCCAAAGGTTGAGCCACTTTTTAACGAAGCTCAACGCAATCTGACGCCAACATCATTTTGAAACTGTCATCAGTCCAAGCGCTGAAGGGCATGCGGTCGAGCGCGGGAAGCCAGTTGCTGAAATTCCAGCAGTCGAACGGCTCGCAAAAGTTTGATCGTTGCTCTCATTGACTGAGGTGTTTGAGATCGTTCCGCCACCTACCAGCAAATTGCCTGTGAAGTTTGGAGTCGAAGTTGCCGGGTGAAACATATTTAAAAACGTACCCTGGCCGAGGTCATTGATCAGCGTGTTTCCTTTCAACTCAATCGTCTGAGATGTATTGATCGCGCCTTCCGCTGCAAACGCTATAAATATTTTTTGACCGCCATTGTAGGTTCCCTGCGCAATTGTATTATTGAGAATATGTTCTTCCCCACCGTTGGGCAAATCGATGAGATAACCGCTTTTGACATAGCTTGCGTCGTAGCCGTTGATGATTTCGTTGCAGCTGATCGTCGATTTTGCAGCGCGAGATTTCACCACATTGCCTAGATAACCCTGCTCAATGATCGAGTTTTCTATTTCAAACGTCGCTTGATGGCCGATATACATGTCGTGCTCTAATCCGGCCTGGCCGTTTCGGGCGAAGTGCGAGTTCTGTATATGAACGTCACCAGCGTACGAATTGTTCGTTAGAATTCCATTTTGATTGTCATGAAAGTCGCTGTTGCGAACCGTTAAATTCGTTCCTTCAAAACGAATTCCCGCACCGTTCTCACCGTCGCCAGCATCAATTGCGGCACCACTTAGTTCCATATTGTCGATCGTCACATTCGTCGAATCGGCAACGATGATTCCTTTTTTGCTACAAGCAATGGTGCCAGAGTTCAGGTACATGTGTGCCATTCCGCCGACGCCCTTGACCCAAACATTGGCAACCGAACCCGGAAGAGTGCCGCAATCAAGATACGATCCCGCAGAAATTTTAATCAGCTCCATGTCTTGAGCGGTGGCAAATGCTTGGCTTGGCAGTGAGTAATCACAGCCCGAAGCACAAACCGTTACCGTCTTTGCCGGAGTGAACGGAGCCGTAAAACTTGATGTCGAAGTCGTCACTGGAGGAACGGCGTCTGAACCGGCACCAACATTCACGCCCCCGGTTGCGGAACCATCACCACTCCACGTGCCGTCGCCAGCGGAAGACTGCGAGAGGTTTGCGGCATTCACTCCAAATGGAGCTCCGCAGTTGGTGTAGAGCATCGAGATAGGAATAACCGACGCAATCAATAAAAAGTAAGCCGATTTTTTCTGCATCTTCCACCCCGTTCACTTCATTATCGGCGATACTTGCAGTTTACGATATAAAAACCGGTTGTTTTGTCGTGGGTCTATATTCGGAATCAGCTGTCGAAACTTACCGGGAATTCAAAATCGATCCAACTGCGAGCGGCCGATTATGAAATAGACGGTGCATGAAAACTCGACAGTCTCGGGGCTTCTCAGTCTGAGCCATCCCGATCGGAAGTCGCTTGCATTGCATAGATTGATCAATTGACTGACGCTGCGTTGCCGTCGGGTTTAGAGAAGTCAGGGTCAAAAGGAGCTGAAGGAAGTCCGGATGTAGGGACAATTAGGTTAGCATGTGAATTCAGGAACGACAAGTCGCCGCAGCAGATCGCCTCAGCTGGTCGCCGCAGACAGTTGCCTTGCGAGGTTCGCAAGGGTTGCATTCAATACAATGTGGAATGATTTAAATTTGTTAACCGCAGGATGACCGGGTCGGTCCTCCTGCTTCACATTCGACGCAATGGCTTAAATTGGAATTCAACCGATTCTGCCGTTCTCGAGTTCTAACTTAATTCGAAAGCTTACGCCTCTAGATATTTCGAAAGCTTACGCTTTCTGTGGACCTTTTTTCTTCGCAGCTAATTCCTCTGGAGAAAGGCCCCATTTTCCTTCGTGCTTTTTATCGCCCTTGCCGCCGCCACCACCTTTGGCGCCATCGCGACCGCCGCCGCCGCGACCGCCTTTTTTATCGTCCTTTGGAGCTGCTTTCACAGTCACGTGCATCTCAGGAATGTAAACATGGTCGCCAACCTGTTTTGCTTTAGGCGGAACTTTCTCGCCTTCAGTTGCGCTCATGACCATGACGCGTTTGAGACCCTCACGGTTCTCGCCAGCTGCATCGATCGCGTTGATCAGATGGTTGAGCTTTTCGCCCTCATATTTGAACTTCAGCCCGAGACCTTCAGAGATTTCCTCTGGAGTTTTGCCTTCAGCCGCCAACGTGGTTTTTGCCTGGATTGCTTGATTGATCGTGAAGCTGGCAAATTCGGTTACTGCTTTCATCTGTTATCCTTCCATTCGATTTGCCACAACATCACGAAAAACTGGCGCAGCGTCAAGAACAGCCGCCGGCTAGCTTCGCTTTGTGACCCTTCCGGCATACCGCGGCAGCCGTTTATGCAATTTCGATCACATCGCGGTGGGTCCGTGGACCGTTCGGCGTGATCCCTTTAAAAGTGTGAGTCGTACTTAGCAGAAATGGAGCCTCTCTAGATGATCACAAAGCCTTCCACAAGCAAACCACTACCGAGGCTTTTCAATAGCTGGCCCAAAAAAATTGCGTGGGGCTTTCTCATCCTTTTGATTGCAGTGCGACTGCTTCTTCCGCCTTTTGTGCTGCGCCATCTTAACTCGTACCTCGCTACATTTTCGCCGGTGTATTCACTTCACATTCAAGCGCTCGACATCAGCATTTTTCGCATGTCCTACGAATTCGAGAATGCGACCGGAGTCTATAAAAAAGATGGCCAGGAGTTTTTCAAAGTTGAGTCCGTAGATGTGGCTATCTCTTGGCATGAACTCCTCCGCGCGCGTGTCCTGACCAATGTCACTGTGAACGGCGGAACGTTCGTACTCACGAAAGTTTTGTTCGAAGGCGCCAAAGAGCCGGAAGCAAAAACAAAAGAGAAAGCGAGCGAGGCTGCAAGTAAACTCTTTCCGGTTCGCATCGCCGTCATTGAGCTTCACAACTCCGCCTTCGATTTTGCCGACCTCGTGAAGGAAAATCCGGCAAAACGCTGGCACGTTTCCGAAATTGAGGGGCGGGTCCTCAATTTCAATCCGACGGAAAGCCAGCCGGTGACATTTTTCACCGCTCAAGGCACTTTGCTCGATTCTGCGAAATTTAAAATTGCCGGTCAGGCGAGGCGTCTCGAAAAACCGCTTGCTTGGAAAGTTGACACCGAAATACGCGAGTTTGACTTAGTGGCAAGCAACCCGATGCTCATGGTCAAACTTCCGTTTAGTTTTACAAAAGGAAAGTTAGATCTCTACTCCGAGCTGCGCTCTCAGCATGGAGAGCTCGACGGATATATTAAACCATTTTTGCGCAACGTGACCGTCCTCCCAAAAGACAACGACTACAAGGGTGTGCGACATTTTGCTTACGAGATCGTGGGAGCATTCGCAAATGTTGTTTTACGTCGCAGCTCCGACAAAACGGTGGCATCTAGAATTGCATTTCACGAGGAAAAGGGCGAGAAATTCACGGTCGACACTGGCGATGCCATCAAATCGACTCTCAAACATGGGTTCACCGACGCAACGGTGAAGCCAGGCCTGGATGATTCGTTACCACTTAAGTAAAAATTTTTATTCATCAACAAATTAAATTCGAACTGACATTCTTAAGGAGTATTTCATGACCAATGATATGGTTTCTAAATCAAATTTGCCTAAATATATTGCGGCAAAAATTCTAATCGGGGCTCTTGCTTCGGCTGCTGCGCTCTCAATCACGGCTTGCGCGCATTCTGATAAAAAAGTTGAAGCCGCAAAAGCCGAGACGAAAAAAGAAGAAACAGCTCCCGTGGCTGCAAAAAAATCGCCGGACGCAGGTTCGAGCATTGAAGCTAAGCAGGTAGCCGCTGAAGAGGAAGCAACGTTCGTTACCGAAATCAATTTCGCAAAAACAAAAACGAACCTCACGGTTGAGGACAAATCCAAGCTTAAGAAAATCTTTGAGCAAGCGACTTCCAAAGGGCAGATTGAAGATATCAAGTCTGTTGCATGGGCTGATAGTGAGTATCCTTCTGTCCACACGAAGAAACTTTCTCAATCCCAGGTTGTGCTCGCCAAAAATCGAAATTTAGCGATTCAAGTTTATTTTAACTCTTTAAATCAATCGACCGCTAAAAAATTCAGCGCTTACAACATGGCCGAGCGTCCCGATGCAGTATCTGCTCTTGTGGGCACTCCAAATGCGCGCATCAAGAAGTCGCTCGAAGTCGCAGGTATCCCAAACACCGACACCTCCGTGAAGAATCCAGCCAAAGCGTCAAAGGCAATCGTGATGATCATTCTTAAAGATTAAATTTGGTCCACTTAGTTAATTTGGGGTGGGCTCCCTTAAAAAATCGAAGATGAAAAAACAAAAGCGAGCCTTTCGAGGTTCGCCTTTGCTTTTATACGCCAGACTCTGTCACAGCGCTCACCAGTCGAACTCGGAATTGACTCGAACCGACCTTAGAACCAATTCACCGTTGCTGTGAGGCCAACGTTTGTCAGTTTAGCAGACGTGTTTTCTGGCAAGAATTGAACGTTTGGATAGAGAAAAATATCACGGTTAATCGAGAAGCCAAAACCTACCGACTCCGTAAATGTGTCTCGGGTGATACCAGATTGCTTCGCATAGCTCTCGAATGTAAACAAGTTTGCAACCGTACGGAAGTTGATTATTTCATTGATTTGAAATTCGAGATACGGATCTAACCAAAATTGGTATTTGCTGTAATCTGTGTCGGACTCTGTCGGCGTATTTGCAGAAACACCAACTGATGCGCCCACGGAGATATGCGTGCGGCCAATTTCGTAGATGTTTTCCTGATCAAGAGTGATACCATTATTTAAATTTCCTCCTTTGACCGACTTGATATCTTCGCGGGTGTAATGCACGACGCCGACCTGCAGTACCGATTGGATCGGGCCGAGTTTGTAAATGTACTGGTAGGTCAAGGACGGGTCGTAGGCATCGAAATCTTTTCCACCCGACGCGTAGAATTTCGGAGATGGGCCGCTCCCGACAAAGGGAGCCATCTTCCGCACTCCGAAGCCGAACAAAAGCGAGTTCTGTTTGTCGAGATTGTATTTCACATTGAGCAGAGCATTCAGATCCGTATCGGTCGAAATTCCAGAGCCACCCGAAATATCGGGTCGAGACTCAGCAAAAGGCGATGTGAGCGTTCCACCGTCGTACGTGAGAGTTGACGATAGCGACCAGCGAGATTTCGATCCCGACATTGCCCGCAAGTTTGCGTTCGTGATCATGTCATCAATGTTTTTATCGGCCGGCGAAACTTGAGCCGCCTGGCTGGTCGGCGTAGATTTGGACGTTTCTTTTTTCGGCTTCTCACCTTCGGCATGAGCCAAACCTGCAAAACCGATCAGACTTGCTAAAAGCGCAAGAGATAAAACCAGAGTTTTTCCATTCAGTGCCATTTCATTCCCCCGAAATGCGAATCAGATGTCATATTTGAGAATGCTCTCTCAATAAAACAACCCTGACAGTGGTGCGAAAAGTCGCAAATGACTGCTGAGTTTAATCAGAAGTCTACCTAGGATCATGACATAGCTATTTCTATGCCAAAAAGCCAGCAGGATGCGGTCCCCTTCCGCCACCTATGTCCACGTCGTTCAGGCAGATCTTTAAGTGGTGGAATCTAAGGAATGGACGGAAACCAATTCGGTAGAAAATTGAAAACGAGCGAACCGCTGCGCAGAACTAAAGATCTATGCGCATAGATAGCGAATCGAACAGACAGCGAATCGCGTAGAGCGCATCAGAAATTCTATCGAGTCGTGCAATCGTGGGTGATTTGCGAGCAGCTTCCTTTACAGCAATCCGAATCGGCCTCGCAGCCAAAATGGGGCGGAACACAATAGAGTGGACCAGCATCACAAACTTGGAAGTTCTTGCATACACCCTGGCAGCAATCGCCGTCGAAACGACATGAAAAACCTTCGTTTGCACAGAGCGGCCCGTGAGTATTCGGGGCGTCCCTTGCGGTTGGCAACCTTGCTCCCAGATTCGAAGTTTGTAGTGAGCTCTGAAGACTTGTTTGCGCCGACGCAGTCGAACTCGCGCTTAGCGTGGCTAAACTCAAGACGACCATTAAAATAAAGGTCGACGCGTTCACGAACAAATTTCGGAAGATTCGGTCTATTTTCATTGTTTTCCCCTGGGTGTCGATTTTAGTTCAAGTATGCTCACAAAATCTTAAGGGTCAACCGTCTGCTCCCACGCTTCACGAGAGTTGGCTCGGGTCCGACCGAGCACTCAACAAGCATCAAGTTTTCCCAATGTGGACAATTCTAAGCAAAAACCAGATGAAAAATGCGATCAATGCCAAGTCGTAAAGGGATATAAAAATAAGTGAACTCAGCCTAGTGTCGGCTTTGTTAGTCTGCTGTGTCGGCTCCACGAGATTTTCTCGAGCGCTGTCTCGGAGCAGTTTGTCGGAACTAGTTCTTGGAGCAGTTCGCTGAAGCGATTTTTGAGTGCAATTTTCCAGCTTAAGTTGCCCGCTTTATTTACTAGTGCCGTTTTAGCGCAGAAATATGGATGAACGAAGGGATACAAAGTGGATCAAGGCAAAGCGCCTTCAATGACAAGCAAAGATAGCATCAGTGCAGCGACCCCACCCATCAACTCGTCCAATTCTCGTGGGGCACTTATTCCCTTCTCATGCAGCAGCCCAAGTGATAGCTCCTTTAGTTTTGGAGACGGTTCAATTGCATCGGCACCACTTCTCCCGCACGCACATTTGCTCGAAGGTCGCACTATTCTCGTGGCGGAAGACAGCGATGACATGTGGCGAGTGACGCAGATTTTTCTCCATCGCGCTGGTGCTGAAGCGGATCGCACCGCCAATGGGAAAGAAGCCGTCGAAAAAGCCTCGGAGCACGACTACTCAGCGATTCTGATGGATATGCAGATGCCGGTGATGGATGGACTTGAAGCCACTCGGCAGCTGCGCGCGAATGGTTGCGAAAGTCCAATTTTAGCATTCACAACAAATCCTCGCCGAGAGCATGCCATGGAGTCACTTGGGGCTGGCTGCGACGAGCATTTAACGAAGCCACTGAGTGGTCAGAAGCTCGTCCAAAAAATCGCAGACTATTGCGTGGCCATGGACGAAGAATCGTCTCGTAGAAATCTTGCCCGACAGAAAGCGCTCTCCAACCCATAACGGCCCGTTTTGCTTGTAGCTGTCGAACACAAATGCTTCCGCCGTTAACGTGTAGCAGACTCCATCGCACTTTGCGCTTAGCAATGGTTGAGAATTGCCCTGAGTTGCAGCCAGTGTTTCATAGGGCGTTGAAACATCTTGCACCCCTGACATTTAGGAGATTGACTGAGATCAAATTCTCAGCAAAAGGTTTTTTTCAAGATGATACTCGCCAAATTAAATTTCTCAATCTCTTACCTCACTGTTTTGATTTCGATCACGGCTTTCACTCTTGCTCTAACAAGCCGAACGGCAACAGCTCAAATGGGTGAGCATCAGCACATGAAGAGTTCGGCTCCGACATT
>JAYVND010000833.1:0-2662 GCA_043758635.1 Bdellovibrionales bacterium | reverse complement strand
CTTCGCGACATCACCGTCCCAACCGAGATTCGCAAGCGGGATATCGAGTTCACCCCTCCAACCGCCAGGAATAAGTTGGACCTGATGAACGACGCCTTTATCGATGCCGTTGATAAAAGGTTTTCTAGGATCATTGATCTGAACATTAAAAGTTTGATCAAGTGGGCTCAACTCAAATTCAAAGTACGGCAGGTGATTCATCGCTGGCTGCGCCTTCGGGCCTGCGACCGACAAAAAAACCTCAACAACGTCGTGCTGGTATGGATAATCGCCGGCTTCGAAATTCGGCCTTGAATTGATCAGAGCGTTGTGTACTTCGAAAGTGGCAATTAAATGTCCACCGCGCAAATCAAACGCAACTTTTACTGGCTGCGTGAGCGGGCTCTTGGCTGGATACGTCAGATGGAGAGTGTAGGGTTCCGATCGGATCTCGGCCAAACTGCTGAATGCAGATGCTCCTTCGCTCAGGATTTCCGATTTATTTTCTTGTGCATTTGCTGAAGTCGCAAGTGTCGTCAAAAGGCCGATGCCCGCGAGCAAAACAAAAATATGAGAACGATCGGTTTTTAGTTCACGCATACCTATAGGCCCCTTTGTTGATTACTCACCAGCAATTGAGAGCGGCACACTTTGCGCGTGGCGAAAGACATTTGATGGATCATACGTCTGCTTCACTGTTACAAGGCGCTCGAGGTTAGCTCCCCAATATGCTCTTGCGTAGTTTTTGATATCTAGATCGCAATAGTTGAAGTAGGCCGCTCCAGACACGTAGGGTCTCATCGCATCATGAAATTTTCTTAAGCCGGTGAGTTTCGCTTCGGTCTCGTGTGCAGAGTCCCATTGTGAGTAGTATTGCAGAGAACAAAGCGCAGTTGATCGATGCGCAAAGGCCGTATCCGCATCCTTGAAATCGCGCACGGCACCTCCGTAACTGTCAAAAATAACAGCGATACCGACAGGAAGTTGAGCCAAAAAGGCGGCAATACCTTCGTCACTCATCACTTTCATCAAGTAATCTGATTTACCCTTCATGAATACCGATGGATAGTCTGTGTTTCCGCCAAAATGACGAACGGCTTGCATAAATGGCAAAGGCTGCACCGTAAGCGTCGCGCCTCCGATCTTTACAAATTTTGCAAGTTCAGCGCGCAGTTGCTTTTCACTTCCGATCGTTTGACCAAGTAAACGCAAATTGACGAGTCCGTTCAAGCCAGCGCTGGTCTTGAAGAGCGATGTGATCTCACGGGGCGCGAGAGGCGCCCATTGCTGCCAGAGTTTCATAATCACTGCCGCAACTTTCTTGGTTGCACTCCATCCCATACTAAACACGAATACATTATCCACAGGATGCGTTTTGTATTGAAGTCTTGTTACGATTCCAAAGCTCCCGGCGCCACCGCCGCGAAGCGCCCAAAAAAGATCAGGGTTGGAGTTCACACTCACCGTGATGATCTTTCCATCTGCATCCACCAGCTCAACTTCAACCAGGCTGTCGCAGGCGAGGCCAAATGCTCTGCCTAAAAGACCAAATCCGCCACCCAGAGTGTGACCAGTTAGACCCACCGTTGGGCACGAACCCGCCGGAATTGTTTTTTTGTAAAACGCTAAATTCTGGTACACGTTTCCGAGCTGGGCCCCAGCACCCGCAGTGAAGCTGGCGCGATCGGCTGAAATTTGAATTTGATTGGCAGGTCGGAGATCAATCACCAGCCCAGCAGATTGAGAATAGCCTTCGTAAGAATGCCCACCTGCCCTCACGGCAAGCGGAACGTTGTTTGCGCGCGCCCAAGCAATTGCGATCGCCGCTCCCTGTGCCGTCGAACACAGAACCCGAACCTGCGGGATCTTCATAGTTCGTATGTTGAAAGCCGTTTGATATTGAGCAAAAAGCGGATCTGCCGGAAGCACCACTTTTCCATCGCCTGGTGCCAGCGAATTCTGAAGTTCGGTGAGAGCCACGGGTTCGCCAAATGCATTCGTTGTCCACAGGGATTGAATCACCCCTCCTGCAATAGCCGTTTGAGCCGACAACAGTCCTGACATCTTCAAAAAATTGCGACGGTTCATTCTCAATCCTCCCGGGGGGTTCATTGAGTAGAGAGCAAGCCGCGTTCCAAAATTCGGCCGCGATCCGCAACAGCTGTAACGCTGGCAAACCAGCCGGGGTTACCACCGCTGCTTTGAGACCTCCACGCAGAGTTTGCCGGCCCTGCGGTTATTTTGCCCCACCGCACTCGCCGATTCTGGGGTCACGCCTGACCAATTTTTCGACAGCCCTCTAAAGGATCTCCTTACGTTTCCTTGGGAACCTTAAACGTAGATAAACTTCTTCGCTCTTTGTGTTTGATTGAGACGCAGCTGAACCTCTAAGTAATAAGCGCCGCGGGGGCGGGGGCGCTGGCGCGTTCGGAGAAACGAACGTACACGCACCAAAGCAGGCAATCCGAAAATCCCAAGTCTTCTCCGAATTACATTATCGAACCGGATTTTTGAACCAAGTCACTGAATTAACTTTTCGAACTAAAGTTCTATATTGAACTTTAAAAGTGGACACTAGAAACTGCATTTTTATCAACGCGATCTCAAGGAGACCTTTTATGAAATTAAATATCGCTCTTGCGGCTTCGATCCTAGCACTTAGCGGGGTTGCGTTTGCTTCTCC
>JAYVND010000832.1:0-8366 GCA_043758635.1 Bdellovibrionales bacterium | reverse complement strand
CCCTTCGAAATCCCTTCCGGGATTTGTGGTTGCCACAGTCGTCACGGGCGGGGGAATGCCGATGCCAGGTTGTGGCCTTTATACTCGAACTGTTTACTCAAACGGCAATGTGATCTCGGACCACTGCGGTGGAGATTTGAAAAGGCTCACCACGGTCTCCCCGGTATGGATCCGTTATGTGCTCAATCTTGCAGCGAATCTGAAAACTGAAGAACTTGAGTTACTAAATCCGTCTGCACCGGAAGCTATGGATGCTCCAGTTACGATCAAATCAATCGTCAACGCAGAGGGCGAGATGATTGCGTTTGCCGGCATCGACGGGAACCGCGAGACAGTGCGTGCAACTCACCGTACAGATGGCAGTGATCGCCTTCGCGAAGCGTTCAAATCATTGATTGAGCAACTTTCAAAACTGAATAAGTAATTCGCGCTCACGAGCAAAAGGCAGCCACCGTCGTGTGCTGCCTTTTTATTTCTCACAGCCGGCTCGAATCAAAGGTCGCAGATTTTTTCGAAAAGATGAGATTGATCCACTCTCGGAATCCAGATGAAATTTTCTCGGTCCACTTGGTACGTGATTGGAATCGCGGCCAACGTTTCGTTCTCTGACCGCACTACGATGAAATCGTCTTTGTGTTGAAAAGTCGCCCCGCTCAGCGCAGCCCTTGCCGGCTCCATGACTCTAAACACCAGCACCTGTCGCGATTCCTGCGTGACAGAGGGAGCGCGTGGAACCAGAGACATCAGCGCACCATTTTCAATTTCACTGAGCGGAGGAACCGGCTGAATATCGACAGCAACACTCATGATATTGCTAGTTGCCATCAGTGGACGCGCACCGGC
Source organism: Bdellovibrionales bacterium (assembly GCA_043758635.1). Classification (GTDB taxonomy): domain Bacteria; phylum Bdellovibrionota; class Bdellovibrionia; order Bdellovibrionales; family JAMPXM01; genus JAYVND01. The sequence continues at coordinate 7,523 of JAYVND010000832.1, read as the reverse complement.
ATATATTTTCATACCATTGTAGTTCACTTCGAGATTCGAAGAATCCGTTCGTTTCGGAGTTGCGAGATAAAAGCCAAAGCTAGCTTTAAGTGAGTAACAAATTTTGTTTGGGACCGGCTGCACGCTCACGATTTGAGTCTTAGAAGTCGCGCAGGCGCTCAGAATCAAATGAACAAAAAGTGCGCCGATAAGAATGAGACCCGGTTTTTTATTCATTCTTGGGAGTCCTGCTTGGCTTCGGCAAGCTTGCGCCCGTACATTGCACGGACGGCATCAATTTCTTTTTGAAACTGAATGTCCTTCTGGCTAAGCTTCGTTTGGTTGTCTTGCCGAATCTCTTCGATATGTTTGGTATTCAATTCGTTGACCTTTTCGATCTCAGTGCGATTGGCTCTCCGCAATTGGCCAAGTTCGTCACGATGTTTTTCATCGGACTCACGTTCACGAGTTTGAAATTGTTCTTTGAGACGCGCGATTGACTCAGCTCCCCCGCCGCCACCACTACTTACACTTGCCATACGATCAGTTTAGCACGTGCAAATCTGCAAAAGCTCCTAGTGCTTGGTCAAAGCCGCTAAAATCTCGACCGTTAGTTGGATGGCACTGAACATCGGCGCAAACTCCATCGAGTGTGGAAGCACACCGACGCTGACATCTCCGCCCCCCGTCGATATTGCCTGGACTTCGTGCCGGGAAAAAGCGGCCTCGGCTTGCTCAGGTAGATAAGGCAGATGAGCAAATCCCGAGATGAGAGACTGGCTTTGAGAAAACTCCATTAGTTTATAAAACAAGAAGTTGCAGACGTAGAGGCCTGCCGAATTCGAAATTCTGGCCTCGAGACATTGAGCCTGTAAACCATTTACTAACGAATGCAGTGGGAATCGGCTGAGGTAGGCCGTGGGCCCGCCTTCGGAGATCGGTGTTTCCCGGTAGATTTTGCCGTTGTTATCGGGAATGTCAGCATCGATCATGTTAACCGCGACGCGCTCGAATTCAATAGCTCGTCTGCCGCCCGCCTGTCCCAAGCATAAGACGATGTCTGGCTTGAAACTGCGAATACTTGATTCAAGGTGCGCATATGAGTCCGCGAAGCTCACCGGCAAGATGACGATCGCCAACTCATAACGATGCTCGTCTGCATTGAAATGCAACTCCATGAGCTTTTCGCAAATCATCGCCGATGGATTGGTCGCGGCCCCGCCAAAGCCTTCGAAACCAGAAACAAGAACGCGTGGCTTTCCGGTCATCTCACCCTCGATCTTCAATCAATTATCGCAGCCGCGGCGCTCAGTTGATTCGTTCAGCCGCGTCGCTCAGTTGAGGCGCAGAAACAACCTGAGTGCAGAGGAAAACCAATGCTACAAATTTCGTCGGTATTGGCCGCCGACTTCATACAAGGCCTGGCTCATTTCAAAAAGCGAACATACCCGTGCTGCCGACATCAACGATTCGAAAATATTCTCGCCAGCGAGGGCGGTGCGCTTTAAGTTCGCAAGCTCACTCGCCGTTTGCTCGGAGTGCGCCTTTTGATACCGGTGCAGTCGATCGAGCTGGGACTGCTTCTCTTCGTACGACGCACGAGCCATTTCGATTTTCGGCGTGATGTAATCGGCTTCGAGAGTCTTTGGATCAATGAATGTGTTCACGCCAACCAATGGAAGCTCGCCCGAGTGCTTCATGTGCTCATATAACATCGACTCTTCTTGAATTTTACCGCGCTGATACTGAGTTTCCATCGCTCCCAGGACTCCACCGCGTTCATTGATGCGCAAAAATTCCGTCAAGACGGCTTCCTCAACCAGCTCTGTCAGCTCGTCCATGAAGAAAGCGCCCTGCACGGGATTTTCGTTCTTTGCCACGCCAAATTCTTTGTTAATGATCATCTGAATCGCCATCGCTCGGCGCACGCTCTCCTCCGTGGGCGTCGTAATTGCCTCATCGTACGCGTTCGTGTGAAGCGAGTTGCAGTTGTCATAGATAGCGATCAATGCTTGAAGTGTTGTGCGAATGTCATTGAAATCGATCTCTTGCGCATGCAGCGAGCGACCCGAAGTTTGAATATGGTATTTCAACTTCTGTGAACGATCGTTTCCTTTGTAAAGATCGCGAATCGCGATTGCCCAAATACGACGAGCCACACGGCCGATGACCGCATACTCAGGATCCAAGCCGTTTGAAAAGAAGAACGACAAGTTCGGCGCGAACTCGTCGATTTTTAAGCCACGCGCGAGATAGTACTCAACGAAGGTAAACGCATTTGAAAGTGTGAACGCCAGCTGCGAGATCGGATTCGCGCCGGCTTCGGCAATGTGGTAGCCCGAAATTGAGACCGAGTAAAAATTTTGAACTTTGTTTTTCACAAAGTACTCTTGAATATCACCCATCATCTTGAGTGCAAAATCGATCGAGAAGATGCAGGTGTTCTGACCCTGATCTTCTTTTAAAATATCGGCCTGAACTGTGCCACGAACGCTCGCGATCGTTCGAGCTTTGAGATCAAGCATTTCGCTCGAGTTCAGTTCGCGTCCCAGCTCTTTGCGCTTCACATCCACTTGCTGATCAATCGCGGTGTTCATAAAGAACGCCAAGATGATCGGTGCCGGCCCGTTGATCGTCATCGAAACCGATGTTGAAGGGGCGCAAAGATCAAAGCCGTCATAGAGCTTCTTCATGTCATCGAGCGAGCAAATAGACACGCCCGACTCCCCGACTTTGCCGAAGATATCAGGACGCGAATCGGGATCTTGTCCGTAGAGAGTCACCGAATCAAAGGCCGTCGAGAGTCGTTTTGCCGGCTGACCTTTGGAGAGATAATGGAACCGGCGGTTTGTGCGCTCGGGTGTGCCTTCGCCCGCGAACATCCGAGTCGGATCTTCGCCCTCACGCTTCAATGGAAACACACCGGCAGTGAAAGGAAATTCACCTGGCATATTCTCGAGGCGCAAAAATTGAAATCGGTCGCCCCAGTCTGTGTACTTTGGAGTTGCCACGCGCGGGATGCGACTGCCCGAAAGTGATCTGCGCGTGAGCGGCTGGCGAATCTCTTTTCCGCGAACAACGTAAACATATTCATCGCCTGAGAACGATGCGACCATCTTGTCCCAGTTTTTAATCTCTCGTAGGTTGTCAGCGCCTAATTCTTTTTCGAGCTTCGCAGATGCCTCGTCAGCGCCCTTCAAAATTGGTTGCGTCGCTGGATTCTCGCGAAGATTCGAAAGCGAACCAATGAGGCTCGCCACTTTTGCGAGCTCGCGTGTGGTGCGCTTGTAAGTACGAACGCTGGAGGTGATCTCGGCCAGATAATTTTGACGCTCCGGTGGCACAATTGAGCTTCGAGTCACGCCTTTGATTCCCGTGCGGTACTTTGGCGCAAGCGTCCAGAAATCTTTGCGCGATTCTTGCTTTTGTCCCAACACTTCGGTCAAACGAAAGAAGAGCTGGTTTGCGCCTTCGTCATTGAATTGAGCTGCTTGCGTGAGGTAAATCGGAAGTTCTGAATCGTCGGGAGTCGCGAATAGCTTTCGCGAACGACGGAACTGCTTGCGCACATCACGAAGTGCGTCGAGTGAGCCTCGACGATCGGCCTTATTGATTGCGATGACGTCGGCAAAATCAATCATGTCGATTTTCTCTAATTGCGACTGGGCCCCGAACTCTGAAGTCATCACGTACAAGGCAAGATCTGCGATTTCGGTGATTGCGTTCTGCGCTTGGCCGATTCCCGATGTCTCGGCAATTAGCAAATCAAAATCCATTTCTTTTAAGTAATCGAGCATCTTCGGTAGCGAGGATGCAATCTCGGATCCCGAGTTTCGGCTCGCAACCGAGCGCATAAAGGCACCTTCTCGCGAGAGAGAATTCATACGGATGCGGTCACCTAAAAGTGCTCCGCCGGTTTTGCGCTTGCTTGGATCAACGCAGACCACGCCGATTTTAATTCCCGGGTAGGCATTCAAGAAACGTTGCAAGAGCTCATCCACCAAAGATGATTTACCTGCGCCACCCGTTCCCGTGAATCCGATCACCGGTGGTGCGGGGCGATCTTTTTTGCGTGCGAAATGTTTGAGGCCGGTGGCAATTTCAGGAGCCACCGGTTTCTCGGCTTCGATCGCCGCCATCGCCAAACCCAGAAGTCGGTGTGGCATATCGGGCCGCTCTTCCAAGCGGTCCTCAAACTTTTTCGCAGCTTCGCCTTTTTGCGAGATGTTAAAATCTGAACCTTCCATGATCATGCGGATCATGCCTTCTAAGCCCAAGCGACGACCATCATCAGGATGGAAGACTTGGCTGATGCCATAGGCTTCAAGCTCGCGCTTTTCTTCGTGCACGATCACGCCGCCACCGCCGCCCCAAATGGTCACGTAGTTTGCACCTGCCTGGTTGAGCAGATCACGCATGTACTTAAAGTACTCCATGTGACCGCCTTGGTAGGAGCTCATGCAGATCGCTTGCGCCCCTTCTTGCAATGCCGCCGTCACCACATCGAGAACTGATCGGTTGTGACCCAAGTGAATCACCTCGGCACCCATATCTTGAAGAAGACGACGCATGAGATTGATACTCGCATCGTGACCATCAAAGAGACTTGTTGCTGTCACCACTCGAATGCGGTTCTTTGCAACAAAGGGTGGTTTGGCAAGCGCACTTGCGTGGGACGATGAATCGACCGAGGCGCTTGCACTTGCACGAGCCGCTGTTTGCGTATTTTTCTGCTTTTCGTTTGTCGAGGTATTTTCCATTGAGCACTTACCTATTCTTTCGAATGCATCGCCCATCCAGCGCAGCGCACTCTGCAATTTCTTCTTCTAAATCCCGCAGCGCAACCAATCAGCGCATCCAATCAGCGCATCCAGTGACCGCATCCAGTGACCGCATCCAGTGACCGCAACCAATGACCGCAACCAATGACCGCAACCAATCACGGAGGCCAGCGGTCGCAAACCCTCACTTTCCTTTGAAAGCCGCTTTTCGCTTTTCGAGGAATGCCGAGACGCCTTCAGCTTTATCGGCGGTCACAAAAAGTTCGCCGAAAAATCTTGATTCTTTTTCGAAAGATTCCTGAATCGTGAGGTCCTGACTTTCATGAATTGATTTTTTAATCTGACCAACCGCAATCGGAGCACGAAGACCAATAGTCTTTGCGACTTCCAATACCGTCGGCAACAGTTGATCCGGTGGTACCACTCGGTTTACGAGTCCGCACTGAGCTGCTTCCAATGAGGTCAGCATCGAGCCCGTGACTGACATCTCAAGCGCGCGTGCCGCACCAATGCGACGTGGAAGTCGGACGGTTCCGCCGTAGCCTGGCATTAGGCCTAAGGTGCACTCAGGTAAACCAAATTTCGCGTTCTCGCTCGCGTAAATAAAGTCGCATGCGAGCGCAAGCTCAAGTCCACCACCGAGTGCAAAGCCGTTGACCGCCGCGATCACCGGAATGGAAAGCGCTTCCAACCGAGAGAAAAGCTTTTGTCCGCGCCGCGAAAGAGCAGAACCCTCTGGTGCTCCGAGTTCGCTAAATTCGCGAATATCCGCGCCGGCAACAAACGCTTTTTCGCCCGCCCCCGTGATCACCAAAACACGAACGTCGGTTTGCGCTTCAATCCAACCTACAAGCAGTTCAAGTCCAGTGAACACTTGCGCGTTGAGTGCATTCATCGCCTCGGGGCGAGTGATCGTGGCAATGATGGTTGCCCCTTCTTGGCGAACGAGAATCGGCTCCAATGATTTTGAAAATTCAGCGTTCATCGACATTTCAATTTCCTTCACGTTTGCATAGAGAAATTAGCATCAAGCTTTGTAATCGTAGACGCCGCGGCCAGATTTGCGTCCCATCCAACCGGCTTCAACATACTTCACTAAAAGTGGGCATGCGCGATATTTGCTATCACCCAGTCCGTCGTGGAGAACATTCATAATTGCGAGACAAGTGTCGAGCCCAATAAAGTCCGCAAGTGTCAATGGGCCCATTGGCTGGTTTGTTCCGAGCTTCATCGCCTCGTCGATCGCTTTTGGCTCCCCAATGCCCTCGTACAGAGCGTAAAACGCTTCGTTGATCATCGGCATCAAGATACGATTGACGATGAAGCCCGGCATGTCCCGACCTTCGATGAAGGTCTTTCCCATTTTCTCTGCTAACTCACGCACTCGCGTGAACGTGTCGGCAGAAGTCTGCAGACCTCGAATGCCTTCTACCAATAGCATCAACGGAACGGGATTCATAAAATGCATCCCGGCGACGAGCTCAGGACGCGTCGTCGCCGCGGCGATTTTTGTAATGGAGATCGACGATGTGTTCGTGCAAAGGACAGAGCCTTTTTTCACGGCCTGATCGAGCTGGGCAAAAATTTTGAGCTTCAAGTCAATATTCTCAGTCGCGGCTTCCACGACACTGTCACAGTCGGCGAGCACCTGCATTTCGGTGCCAGTCGTGATAAGCGCAAGAAGTTTTGTCTTTTGCTCAGCGGTCATCTTTTCTTTTTTGATCAGGCGATCGCAGCTACCTGCGATGGTCGCCATTCCTTTTTCAACCGATGCCGCGCTCACATCCATCATCACAACTTGAAGGCCCACGCTTGCTGCGACCTGTGCGATTCCGTTACCCATCTGGCCAGCGCCTACAACACCTAACTTTTGAATCATACGATGCTCCTTCGCTCACCCGGTGAGATGAAACTCCCGGAGTTGTTTTAATTTAAAGTGGACTCATTCGTCCCATTGCAATAGGCGAAAGCCGCCACATCAATTGTACTTGGTGACCAGTTTGCGTCGCTTGATCAACGACCTTCGATACCAGTAGCGTGAGCACAGAGGTATCATAGGCATCACGCCACGCAAGGCCAGCGACCGTTTCTTGAATGAGATCACCTCTTGTTCGTGAGTCAGGATCCAACACGTCGTAACGCGCAAGTGCAGTCAGCCCGCGCCAAAACTGATAGTCCGCGTCGATTCGCAAATATCTCAAGTTCTGCGTCTTCGTACCAGAAATTTCAATTTGAGAGGTGTCGCCCGCTGTCGACTCAAGTTCGATCCCAAACGCTTTGTCGCCGTATCGAAAAAATATGTCGGCCATTCGCACATGACTTGGTCGACTGGCATCAAAGCCAGTCTGTGGCGCAATGATAGTTGCATTCGGGTCCGTGGATTTTGCCGTCGTGTTTCCGGTTTGAAAAGATAAACCCATTCGCATGAAGCGACCGTAGGTCCAACCGGTGCGGCCGGTGAGCCAGAGGCGATCGTCCTTATCTGCACCGCCCTCACCATTAGAGATTGCCCACTCCGATACGAATCCGTCGGTCGTGATGCGGTAAGAGACGCCTTGGTCGCGAAGGCCGACGACACGACGTGAAAAAAGCAAACTTCGCAGGAAACGCAGATTCATTTCGGTGTCGCCACCTTCAAGACCGAACGCCAGCGGGATCAGGCCGGCTCGCAACTGTCCCCAATCCGATGAGAGCTGACCGTAGGCTTCGATAAACTGAACTTGTTCAGCAACCGCCTCTCCGTAACGAGAAGGTTGGCCGATC
>JAYVND010000831.1:0-2670 GCA_043758635.1 Bdellovibrionales bacterium | reverse complement strand
AGCAGACCCGACTGCGAGACTCGCGAGAGCTAAGATCTCTAACTTCAGTCGACGGTTCATTTCATTCCTCTCAACTTGGGTGCGCATAGACAAATGCGGCTGTGAACGAAAACTACAACAACTTGTTGCCCGACTCATGGGGCGTTCATGTCATAGGTGAGAATATTTGTTCACAGGTGCGTAGCAATCTTCATGCTTAAGGTACGAAATCCATCGGTTGGGTCAAGATTTTGATAGCGGACTAAAGTTAGCATCTTACACGTAGTCAGTTGTTCACGCGACAAGTGACCGCGAGATGAGTCCGCGAGAAGAGTCCGCGGAGAGATCGTCGTCAAGAACTCGGCGAGAACTCCTCGGGAACCCGTCGGGAACCGAATGAGAAAAAATTGTTAGATGATTCTAATGGAGGAGTCATGGTGAAAAGCTTTGAGTTGGAGGGAGACGACGTCTCTAGACATATGAAACGAGAGCAGACTGTTGTCAGTGAGGGACCACACGGTGGCAAGCTCACCGATTTTACTTCATTGCTGCAAATTGGGAAGGCATTCGCGAAGTTTTTTCAGCAAGACGGAGAAGCATCCACTCGCCCAGCCACCGTCACGATTGGCCGACCCATAGATGAAGTTTGGGCATTCGTACGGGATCTGCAAAACATGCCGAAGTTTATTCGGGGACTCGAAAGAGTAAATGTCGTCTCAGCAAAGTTGAGCCACTGGGTTTTTCGCTACGAAGGCAAATCCCATGAGCACGATTCAGAGATTATCGCGGAAGAGGTGGGCCGTTTGTTTGCGTGGCAAAGTCTTGAGTCGTCTGGCGAAAAGAAAATAGGCGTGGTCATGCTGGACGCCGCACCGGGTGGACGCGGAACCTCGGTCAGTCTACGAATGAGCGACGACGCGACTCCAGGTAAACTCATTGGATTTGCAAAACACATGGTGGGCGCAGATCCAAAATCAGAATCTTATATCAACCTTCGTCGTATGAAGGCCTACATCGAAACGGGCGAAGTCCCAACGGTCGAAGGTCAACCCAATGGTCGCGATGAAGTACTTAACATGGAAAAGAATTGAGGTCGATGATGAAAGCACTTTGCTGGGAAGGCAAACAATCTGTCGCGGTAAAAAATGTGAACGCGCCTCGAATCCTCAATCCGCACGATGCGGTGATCAAAGTAACTTCGGCCGCAATCTGCGGATCGGATCTTCATCTTTATGACGGCTACATCCCGACGATGGAAAAAGGTGATATTCTTGGTCACGAAACGATGGGAGAAATTGTCGAAGTAGGCCCGCTGGTCAAGAGAGTCAAAGTGGGAGATCGCATTGTAATACCTTTCGATATCGCATGCGGAAGTTGCTCGCATTGCGGATCTGAGGAGTATTCACTTTGTGACAACACAAATCCAAATGCGGCACTTGCCGACACACTTTATGATCATGGTGGCGCTGCACTTTTCGGCTTTTCACATATCTATGGTGGATATGCGGGTGGGCAAGCTGAATTCATTCGTGTGCCTTTTGCCGATACCAATTCGCTCGTGATTCCTGCGGGAATTGCAGATGAAAAGGTTTTGTTCCTCAGTGACATTTTTCCGACTGGATACATGGCAGCTGAGAATGCAAATATCAAGCGTGGCGACACGGTCGCGATTTGGGGCGCCGGCCCAGTCGGGCAGATGGCGATTCGTAGCGCATTCATGCTGGGTGCCGAGCGGGTGATTTCGATCGACGAATACCCGTCGCGGCTTCGCATGGCGGCCGCAGCTGGCGCGCATACGATTCAGTTTAACGAAGTTTCGGGAATTCTCGATGAGCTCAACTTTCTAACGGGCGGTCGAGGCCCAGATTCTTGCATAGATGCCGTTGGTTTAGAGGCTCATGGTCATACGGTGACGGCCTCGGTGGATCGTGTGAAGGCAGCAGTGGGTTTGGCGACGGATCGTCCGGATGCTCTTAGGCAGGCAATTCAGGCCTGTCGCAAAGGCGGAACCGTTTCGGTCCCAGGAGTTTATGGTGGTCTACTCGACAAGGTTCCGTTTGGTGCGGCGTTCGGGAAAGGATTGACGATGAAAATGGGACAAACTCACACGCAGAGGTACATGAAACCACTCTTGGAGAGGATTTTGAATGACGAGATCGATCCGTCATTTGTGATCACCCACCGGGTCAAGATCGACGATGGCCCAAATGCTTATGAACTGTTCAACAATAAAAAAGATGAGTGCATCAAGGTTGTCATTAAGATGCATTAAAAGCACTGAAGTGAAGCAAGCTCGATTGCGATTTTTGGTGGGTGAATGATGAGGTTGGGGTCGTTGGGTCAAACCGACGACCTTTTCCGTTTTGACCTGCACGTGAACGCACTCAGGCTGCGCTGGAGCGTCGTGAAACTCCCTTCAACTTAGAAAGTGACGATCCGTTTCATCTATCAACCTGATAGAAAATGAATACTATTATCGATCATCGGTAGAGCTTACCTTAGGTTTATTAAAGGGATTGCGCGCACCTCAAAGTCTAGGGAGGACATATGATTCAAGTACGCAAATCAGCTGATCGCGGAGATGCAAATCACGGCTGGCTCAAATCGAAACACACGTTTTCGTTCGCGGATTATTACGACGAGAAACAGATGGGTTTCGGTCCTCTCCGCGTGATCAACGAAGACCGCATC
>JAYVND010000830.1:0-8376 GCA_043758635.1 Bdellovibrionales bacterium | reverse complement strand
CAGCTGTTGCCGGCAGCTGATGAGGGTGATTTTGAGCTGTGGAGAAGCTTTGAAAAAGCTGCGGAGAAGGTGTTCACGAGTTAAACCGAAGCCGATCAGCAGCAGACGTTATGAAGATCGGCGCGTGCGTTGATTTGGGCTCAAGAATCTTTTCATTCGAGGCAAGCCCGCGGGGGCGCTGTCGCTAGATTGACTAGAGCCCGAGCCAGACCCAGAGCCAGTGCTGTGGCCAGCACTCGAAGGCGACACGCGAACACCGGTTTGATTATTGACCGCATTCGCAATGGCAGCATCGGCTGCCATTTTCTTTTTACGGAACTCTGCCAGACTAAAGTGTCCGTAGGTTTTTTTGCGGAGCATCTCCATCACTTCTTCACGTAAATCTTCGCTGAGTGTTTCGCGGTGCGCGTGGGGCACAGTACCCGACGCTGAAAGAGTTTTGATATATTCTTGAACCACACGGCCAACAAAATCGGCCGAAGTTTCATCCTCGACCATGGCGTTGAAAAGATGTTGTTCAAAAATTTTAAATAGCGGGTCTTTTCTCGAGCTCATATTTACGTCAGTCCTCGTGGCTTCATGGCCTCGTTGCCTCGATGATTCGCAGCTGCCTGCTGATCGGTTGCTTGCTGCAATAAATTTACGAATCAACTTTATTTTTGGACCCTTGGCTCGTAGGATTCATCGAAACCGATCGCGTCTGATCTAGCTTCTGAATATTTCACTCTCGCGCCCAGACGTTTTTTTGGATTCGCCAACAATCGGAGCGGTCGGTTGACGTCGCTCCCACTTCCCGAGGTCCTATGAAATCGCTCACGCTCTTAGAAGTTGCGCAGTTGGCGATCTCCGCACAAGACATGGTGGGCGCGCATCTCCAAGATGTGTTTCAAACTACGACAGAGCTAGGGCTTGGGTTTTATCATGAGCGTGAATCTGTCTGGCTTTGGCTAGATCTCAATCCGCAAAGGCCAATGCTCGCGCGCTTTCGAGGTCGGGCTCCCAAACGAAAAAAATTGATGCGGCCACTGACACTCTTTTTGCGGTCCAACTTTTCAGGACGTCGCCTCGCTTCGATTCGAGCCGATTTGGATAAGGGTCGAATCATCACTCTCGGTTTTTCGCGCTCTCGCGAGGAGGAGAGCGAAAATCCAGGTCCGTGCGAGATTGAAATTCGTCTCTTTCCTCGCGGCCAAAATGTGATCGCGCGAAATGGGAAAAAATCGGTCGCGGAAACCAAACCGAAAGATCTGGCGCTTGCAGGGAAAACAACTTTTGGCGAAAGCTTTTTACTAACAGACAATCCGCTGAACGATGTGGGTAAAAACTTAACAGGCGGTGCAAGCACTGACTTAAATGGCGGTGCAAGCACTGACTTAAATGGCGGCCCCGGAATCCCTGCCGTGACTGTTCCAAAGACTGTTCCAAAGACTGTTCCAGAAAACTTTCTGGAAAAAGCTCAAGCGAGTGAATCGGCTATAAACACTGAGAGGAGCTTTGCGTTTCTAGAAGATCGAGAGACGGCCCGAACGTGGGAGCAGTTGACTGAAGCTTGGGAGCACGAGCAAAGACTTGCGGTCTCCGTTAAAAAAGATAACCAGACGAGTGACCAAACGGAGTCGGTCGCTTCACCGACAGCTGGGCTTCAAGCCGGAGCGCAAGAAGCGGCTCGGATATTAAAAGAGTTTGAGCGTGCCTTGCAAAAAAAACAAATTGCACTCGAGCGGATGCACGATGAGGTGCGACTGAAAAGCACTGAGGCAGAAACGTATCGCTTGGTTGGCGATCAGTTGAAGCTTCAAGGCACGCTCGAATGCCCAATTCGCGACGAGCCCTGGAGTTCACTCTGGCCGACGCACGTCGATCTTGAGCGCTCTCTTTCATGGAATATCGAGAACACATTTACAAAGGCGAAAGAGCGAAAGCGTAAGCTGAGTGGAACGCAAGATCGGCTCGCGGTCGTCGAAAAAGAGTTGATCGCTCTGCGAGCCAAAGGGCCATCAAACTTCGTAAAGAAAAAAGAAAAAGACAGCCGCGATGCTTCTGCCAACCTGTTAAGCAAATCCGATGCCCGCGGACGCAGGCTCACACTCAGTGAAGGGCTCGAGATTTATGTTGGAAAATCAGCCGCCGACAACCTCGCGCTTTTGCGAAAGGCGCAGTCTTTTGATTACTGGCTTCATCTTCGTGACCAGCCGGGCTCGCACGCAATTATGCGTCGAAGTCGCAATCGGGTTGTAACCGATAACGAATTTCTCCTGGCGGGGCAGTGGGTGATTGAGCAGAGCCTCGGCGTTCGAGCGGCCGAGCACAAAGGTCAAAAGTTCGACATGCTCATTGTCGAGTGCCGTTTTGTGCGCCCGATTAAGGGTGATCGATTGGGCCGAGTGAATTACGCAAACGATCGAGTCCTCAGCGTCCGCTACCGTTAAGTTCTTCTAGCGAATTTGAGTTAAATTTAGCGTCGTAAAGTGGCGTAATTTCTAATCAGCCTCGATCAAGAATGCGCCGAGTCAGCTGCCTCAACCTTGACTCCCACGAGTGAGTGCATAGCATTCTCATGTTACTTAGCATGAGGAGAATACTTCGATGGTAGAAGTTCGTGATCTCACCAAAACATACGGTCCCTATCAGGCCGTTCAAAACATTTCTTTTTCGGTGAAAAAAGGCGAAGTGGTCGGATTCTTAGGGCCCAATGGCGCAGGAAAAACCACGACGATGAAAATGATCACCGGCTACATGGCTGCAACGAGTGGTTCGATTTCGGTGGCAGGGTTCGATGTTTTCGAAGACCCAATCGAGGCCAAACGCCGAATCGGTTACTTACCTGAAACTCCGCCAGTTTACGGCGACATGACGGTTCGAGATTATCTCGATTTCGTCGCTCGTCTGAAGGGTGTCGAGAAGGCACGATTGAAACAAATGGTCGATCGTGCAATCGAAAAAACCGACCTCGGTTCTGTCAGTCATCGCCTGATTCAAAATTTATCGAAAGGCTATCGCCAACGGGTTGGTATTTCGCAAGCGTTGGTGAGTGATCCTGAGGTTTTGATTCTAGATGAGCCGACAGTTGGACTTGATCCTCGTCAAGTGGCTGAAGTACGTGACCTCATCCGTGAACTTCGTGGTCAGCACACCGTCATTCTCTCGACCCATATTTTGCCCGAAGTGCAGGCCGCCTGCGAACGCATCATCATCATCAACAACGGTATCATCGTCGCACAAGACAGTCTCGCGGGACTCGCAGAGCGAGCCAGCGGAAGCGGACGAGTTTATCTTCGCGTCGGGCAGCCGTCTGAAAAGTTTATGAGCGAACTTCGCGAGGTTGCCGGCGTGAGGTCAGCGTCGCTGTCAGATACGGGTTTATATATAATCGACACCACGGGCGCAAAAGACATCGCCCAGCAGCTGGCCGCGAGAGCCGTAACAAGCGGAGCGGGGCTCATGGAGCTTCGTGAAGAAACACTCAACCTCGAAGATATTTTCCTGAAGCTGACCACCAAAGAAGAGAGTCAAGGAGTTCAATCATGAAGGGTGCATTGACGATAGCGGGCAAGGACCTGCGTGGATTGTTCTTCAGTCCCGTTTTTTATATCGTGGCCGGAATCTGCACGCTGTCTTGGACGTTGATGTTTATTTTTTCGGTTCGCGATTTCACGAATCAATCGATGATGCAAATGATGCAAGCGCGTGGGGGCACAGACGGCGTCAATCTTCACTACGCTGTGTTTGCACGCCACATTTCGCTCGTCAATCTCGTCATGATTTTTGCGGTGAGCAGTCTCACCATGCGTCTCTTCACCGAAGAAAAGCGCCAGCGCACCTACGATCTGTTGCTCACGTCTCCAGTGACCGCAACGGAGATTATGTTTGGAAAACTGATTGCTGGAGTTTTGACAGCCTGGGCACTAGTCGCGGTTTCTTTTTTATACCCGCTGAGTCTAGCACCCTTCACAACGATTGAATGGGGCCCGCTCTTTTCAAGCTACGTGGGACTTCTCCTGATATCGGCAACCTACGTGGCGATTGGTATGTTCACATCGTGCCTCACACAAAATTCTGCCGTCGCGGTTTTGATGGCGTTGGTTTGCAATGTGATGTTTTGGTTTATCGGAGTGGCCGGTGATGCATCCGATGACCCAACAGTGCAGGCGGTTTTTTCGCAAATGAATGTAGGTCAGCACTTTGTCACATTCATCAAAGGTCAAATGAGTCTCTCGAGTCTCACGTTTCTCGTAAGCGTGATCTTTTTGGCATCTTTCTTCACTCAACGAGTGATCGAATCGTCACGTTGGAGATAGTCCGTGAATAAATTTTCGAAATTAAGTTTTTTTATATCATTTTTGTTTACGGTCGTACTCTTTGCTTGGCGCTTCGTCGTTGGCGGCTGGAACAACGCAATGTTTTTGCCCCTTGTGATCATCCTTGGATTTTTTACCTATGCGGTGTTTCAGGAGCGTCGTACGATAACTGAATTCCTCACTTTGCGCACGGCGAAACAGGGCATGAACATGGGAGTGATGATTGTGCTAGCACTCGCGTTTGCGGTGATCGCAAATGTCTTCGCCGTTCGCCATGAGCGTAAGTTTGATTGGACGAGTGACCGCATGAATTCGCTCTCCGATCAATCTCTCAAAGCCGCTCAGAACCTCAAGAGCAATGTCGAATTTGTTTTGCTTTACCGCAAAGAGGCGCAAGGCGAAGAGAATGTTCAACCCCACGTTCGCGACATCATGGACATGTATAAAAACGTCTCGGCGAAAATTAAGTACGTTTCATACAGCGCACTGGAACGTCCAGATGTGGCACAAAACTTTGATTTCAAAACAGGCTCATGGGCCCTTTATTTGACACAAGGTGCGCAGCACATTCGGATTGATCAACCTACCGAGGAAGAAGTCACGAAGGCATTAATCAAAATCGGACGGGCGAAGAAGAAAGTCATTTATTTGACCGCCGGTCACGGTGAGCATGACTTTTCTGAACGCAAACCCGAAGCGATCACAGATTTTGTAGACGACTTACAAACAACCTTTGAAGTCAAAGCGCTTTCAATCGCCAAAGAACAAAATAAAATTCCTACCGATGCCGACATCGTTGGCGTGATCGGGCCGCAGCAACAGTTTCTAGATTCCGAAATCGATGCTCTACGCACATACGCGCGATCTGGAGGTCATCTCTTCTTGGCGCTTGATCCAGGTATGCATCATAATCTGGCGCAGCTTTTAAAAACTTTTGGAGTCGAGTTCCAGAACAATTACGTTGTCGACCCGCACGCGACGGTGAAGGGCGCCGGGAACATTGCTGCCATTGGTAGCGATTATTCAGCGGTTAGCGACATTACCAAAACTTTTAAGTCGGGCATGAATATCTTTCTACTTGCTTCGAGTCTTATGAAGGCGCCAGACGTACCATTGAGTCTTCGCATTGAAGATCTCGTGAAGACTGATCCCACCGCGCTGATGACGACCAAATTAGAGCAACAACCAAAAATCGAAGGTCATGGCCCGTTCGTCGTTGGTATGCAAATCACTGGGAAATTACCCGCGTTCAAAGATGGCAAGATCCCCGAAGGCAAAGAGTTCTCGGCGGTGGTTTTCGGCGACAGTGATTTCTTGGCAAACACAATTTTTCACGACAACTTGAATCGTGATCTCGCACTAAATTCATTTTTGTTTCTCTCAGCCGACAAAGATTTGATCTCGATTCGTCCGAAGGCTCCCCGCGGTCAGAAACTCGAAGTTACGGGCGAACGGTTCGCTGAGTTGGTCTTGCTCTTTCTCGCAATTACACTCGCGCTGTTTACCACGAGCGGCGTTGTTTGGTGGAGACGGAGATCCGCATGAGTTCGAGCTATAAAACTCTCATCGCCGCGATCGTTGTGTTCGGGCTCGGTGGCTTGGCCATTTGGGATGGAACTCGGAAAGAGAAATCGGAAAAAAAGGCAGACGAAGACAGTTTGATCGTCCACGCCGAGACCGCACAGATCAGCGGGCTTGTGATTAGTAATATTCGCGGCCAGAAGATAGCGCTCGAACGTGTCGTCAACACTCAGACCGCGCCAACCCAAGGCAAGGCTGAGGCTACATCTTCGGCCCGAGCGGAGGCTACGCCTCCTGCTCAACCTGAGGCTACGCCTCCTGCTCAACCTGAGGCTTCGCCTCAGCCATCAAGCGTGGGGCAGTGGCGAATGCTTGAGCCTCTTAAAGATTTGGCCGATGCCGTTGCAATCCAGTCGGTGCTGAGTTCGCTAAAAGGCGAAAAATCGCAGCAAGTGGTTGCTGAAGGCAAAGATATCAACTGGGCTGTCTACGGTTTAGATCATCCCGTCGTGACTCTGGTGATTACCTCGAACTCCTCGAAAGCCGTCGCTGCCAGCAATGGACATGATGAGCTTTCGCCAAAAACTGAAACAATCGAAATTGGCGGAGTGAAAGCCTACGATTCAAGTCTCTATGCTCGTCTTGATCACCAAGACAAAGTTTTGCTCGTGAGTTCGGAGTGGGATGTGCTCCTGAGCAAACTTCCGCGCGAATACCGGGACAAGCGATTGCTTCGAGATCGTGACGCGTTGACGTTTACAAAGCTTGAGTTTTCTTCAAAGGCTGAAGGAAAATTGCCTGCTCAAAACCTGATTCTCGCAGAGAAAAATCACAAATGGGCGATCGATGATGGTGTCACCGCCGACGCTCTCGAGCCGATTTCAGAGCTCGCCGTGATGAATTATCTGAGCCAGATCAAAGCGGCGCGCGCGCTCGAGTTCGTCAATGATGATAAAAACGCAAATGGCGCGTTGAAGTCAGTGGGTCTCGATCATCCGTCGAGCGTTCTCAAGCTCTATCCCGGCGATAAGTCGGCACCAATTATTATGCAATTCGCTCAAGGCGATAAAATCAAAGCAATCAACGCTGCAACGAGTTCCGAAATTCTGCCGATCGTGAATGTGTATCGATCGTTTGTCGATGGGTTGCACAAGCCGGCTAAGGAATTCTTTGATAAGCTTGCGCCTTTCAAATTCAAATTGACCGAAGTCTCCAAGTTGCAGATCCAGACCAAAGGCTCGCTCGCTCAAAACGCGCTCGATATCGCGCTCGAAAAGCGTGGAAATGATTGGGCAATCGCGACAAAAGGTTTACAGAAGCAGATCGACAACACAAAATTAAATGAGATGATTCAGAGAATTGGCGAGCTTGAGGCCGTACGATTTGTTGAACCAATTGCTTCGGTTCCAAAAGCTCACTCGCCTTTGCCAAAAAAAGTAAAAGCGGGCGAAGCGTCTTCTCTCGATATCGGCGTTATGAGCAATCACATTCGGCTCCTCCGCGCCGATGGCTCATTGGTTCTTGAATTGAAATGGGGAGATTTGCTTTTTGAGAAGTCCAATGTTAGCGGACTCTCTCCCGAAGATGCAAAACTTCCGGGGCAAGTCGAGGCGCAATTTGTAGCGACCGAGACCAATCAATCCAAATGGTTGATGGGAGTTCCCGAGGGCAGTATCAGGGATCTCGGAATTCATCAGGCGATTGCAGATAAGTTGCAGCCGGAGGCGGCAGCATCGCGAGTCGGCGTTAAAGGGTCTGCGAGTGGAGTTGCAAATGAATCTGCGACGGGCGTGGCAACTGGAGTCAAGCATGTGCAGTCAATGCCCACGGTGAAGGCAAACTTTGAGCCGGTTGAGCCTGCAAAAGAAAAGTCGAAGTAAAAACGGGTGAGGCTTATCTTCGCTCGGAAATTGCCACTTTGAAAAGTGGCAGAGCGAAGGGGAGCGAAAGATGTTTCGAATTCAGAGCAAATCACCGACGCGAGTCGATCTCGCTGGCGGAACTTTGGATTGCTGGCCCTTGTATCTCTTTCTCGATGAGCCCGTGACCTTCAATGTCGCCATCGACATTTTCACATACGCCAATCTGGAAGAGCGCGCCGACGTCATGGTCGAACTGGATTCCGCAGATTTAAAAACAAAAAAGATTTATAACAATTTGGGCGAGTGTTTGGCAGATTCAGAGCCAGCTTTTGATCTGGTGCGTTCACATTTGCGCTTTTGGAATCCTGCCAAGGGCTTTTCGCTCACGACTCGCTCCGAGAGCCCGGTTGGCGGCGGACTTGGTGGAAGCTCGAGTCTTTGCATAAGCCTTTTAAAAGCGTTTTCAAGTTGGCTAGAAAGGCCACTCGAAACCTACGAGATGGTTCGAATTGCATCTCATTTAGAAGCGCAGCTGCTCCACAAACCGACCGGCACGCAAGATTATTTTCCGCCAATCTTTGGTGGTCTCAACACGATTCGATACGGAGTGCCAGGGCCAAAGGTCGAAGTTCAGAAGCTCCCCAAAGACGTTTTTCAGGATCGCTTTTTGCTCGTCTACACGGGAAGGTCCCACC
>JAYVND010000829.1:0-2671 GCA_043758635.1 Bdellovibrionales bacterium | reverse complement strand
TAGCCGTTGTTCCCCAAGTTTGCTCGGCAGCTCCAGTTTGCCTGGATATTTTTAGTGTAAAGCCGATGCCCGCAACACCTGAGTCAAAGATGATTCGTGGTCTCGAAGGCCTGGATGCAAGCGGGTTTCAAGCGGCGCTTGTCAAAGGCGATGAAGCAGCGATGAGCGATTGGTATCAGACGGCATCTCTCTTTAAGCGCAGTGCCATTGACAGTGGAAGCAATACTGGCGGGGGCAAGAGCACTCAACAAGAACATGAAAAAGAGTCTAATTTTTCAGGGCATCTCTTCAGCACTGGAAAAACTGATTTTGTTGAGTGGAAAAATGGCGTTCGTTCGGTCGCCGATGTTGTGCAGGCGGCTCGTGGTATGGCGGCGAAAGCACTTCGTCAGCAGATTCAAATTCAGAAAGACCTCGGCGAGAACCCAAGTGCTCAGAAACTTGGCGACGCTCGTCGGGAAATTTATCTTTTGCAGTTTATGACAGAGGAAGCCTTAGTTTACTCGAGCCGGCTTGATCCGAAAGCACCCTCGATGGTCGTCATCAAGGGCGAGGCATTGACGGCGAATGAATCGTCGAATGCGGGTGAAATTCTAAAAATTCCGGTGGTTCCGGGTGACGTGATCATTCAAATGTCGTCGAACGCGCTTTCGAGTCAATTCATTGGTCACTCGCAATCGAATCCTGGTCTTGCGTCGCATTCCGCGCTTGTCGTCGATACGAACGGCCAAGTGACAAAAATGGAAGCATTGATCGAAGACGGGGTTAAGCTGCGCGAGTTGAAAGACGACAACACAATGAAAGAGGTCTCACAGATCTGGATTGTGAGCCTAAAAAATCAAGTCGACCGTGCGCGCGCGGGTCAAGCGACGCAGAACTTTGCAAGAACTAAGCATGTGCCACTCGCAGGACCCGGCGTTCCTCTGATCCGATCTCCATTACGCTACGACGCAACGATGAATCCCGAGATGATCATTAAAGATGCTTATTACTGCACGACACTTGTTGAAAAAGTTTATCTGGATTCGGGACTTGCCCCCGATCAAGTTCCCTTCCGAGCCGATGAATCTAATTGGACGCGCTTAAGCGGCATCGAAGCCGACGTTTACCGCACGCTCAGTATCACTCGCGATAAAGTGGCGGCGCCATCAGATGTGTTTTTAAATGGTATGTTTGAAATCCGTGGAACTTCGTTGCTTGTTCCAGCGTTGGTGCAAAGTCGCCGCCTTCACGCGACCGTTGACGCAATTTTCAACACGCTGGCGGCTCAACCTAAACTCAAAAAGAGTCTTTTGCATCAGGTCGAATCTCTGCCAGACGTTAGTATCGACAAGGAGCAAGTTTTAAAAATTTTGGATCAATCACTCGCAACGGCTAGCGAAAAAAACTTGATCACGGCCGGCGAGCTTTCGCATGCTCAGTCGATTCGAGCCACTATTCTTGAGGCATTACCAGAGCATGCAACCCTTCGTCAGGTCGTCTTCTTTTATTACCTCAACAATATCTTGCAGGGGCGGATGCTCACCTCGCTTGAAAAGTTTGAGGAGGCAAAAGCGAGTCACTTTGCCACTGCAATCGAACTTCGCGAGCAGGCCGAGCAAACGCTCCGCAATGAGTTGAAATCGGCGGCTTCAGTTCTCGCAATTGTGAATAAGTTGGTTCCGCGCTAAATCCGCCTAAGTGAGTTTTCATGCTAGAGCAGCGTTCCTCCAAGGATCATGCTCGCAACAGAGAAGTAAATAATAAGGCCCGTCACGTCGACCAGAGTCGCGACAAATGGGGCCGATGAAACGGCGGGGTCAAATCCAAGCTTGCGTAAGATAAACGGAAGCATTGCACCTGCGAGACTTCCCCAAAGGACAATTCCAACTAAACTGCAGCCAACGGTAAACGCAACCACTTGATAATGGGGACCGTACAGACTCTCGCGCGAAGGCCATACCATAATTCTAATAAATCCGATCAGTCCTAGTATCAAGCCAAGTGCGAGCCCTGAGCCAACCTCTTTGATGAACACGCGCCACCAATCACGAAGCTTCACTTCGCCTAGCGCGAGTGAGCGAATGATGAGGCTCGTTGCTTGCGATCCTGAGTTTCCGCCACTCGAAATGATCAGCGGAATAAAAAGCGCTAGCACCACTGCCTTCTCGATTTCTTTTTGAAAATAGCCCATTGCCGTTGCGGTAAGCATCTCTCCCAAAAAAAGAATTGTAAGCCAGCCGGCGCGCTTTTTCACCATTTTCCAAAAGCCAATTTGCAAGTAAGGAGCATCAAGGGCCTCGGTTCCACCAATGCGCTGGAAATCTTCGGTTGCTTCTTCAACGACCACACTCACGACGTCATCGATCGTAATGATCCCTTGAATACGATGCTCCTTATCGATCACCGGAATAGCGGTGAGCTTCGTGCGTGCAAAGAGGCGCGGCACTTCCTCTTGATTCATATCACTTTCGATGGTGAAGACATTGGTTTTCATAACGGCACTCACCAGCGAATCGGGCGGTGCTAGAAGGAGTTCGCGGAAAGATACAACGCCGAGCAAGTGCTGTTCGTGGTCGAGCACGTAAAGATATTGAAGCTGGCCGGAGATCTCGCGAGTGTTGGCTCACACATTACGGCATGACGGAATTGATTGTTTCTGAAGTGATTGCGATGACACCGTCTCAGGTTG
>JAYVND010000828.1:0-2674 GCA_043758635.1 Bdellovibrionales bacterium | reverse complement strand
GCGCGAGCTCGAAAAAACCAAGGGCGATACCTTTGTTCATCCGTACGAGGACCCCTTCGTCATCGCCGGGCAAGGCACCATCGGACTCGAGCTTCTAGAGGATTTACCCGATCTTGACACGGTCATCATTCCGATCGGCGGTGGCGGGCTGATCAGTGGGATTGCAACGGCTCTCAAGTCTTTGAAGCCCTCAATCCGCGTGATCGGAGTTGTCTCCGACCAAGCGCCCGGAATGTTCCATTTGTATCAGCATTCGAGTGAGACGGCTCCACGTAAGCGAATCTCTACGATTGCCGAAGGCATAGCGATTAAGAATCCAAGTCCTGTGATGTATGAAACCTACATCTCGAAGCTGGTCGACGAAATCGTCACCGTCGATGACAACGAAATCGCTCAAGCAATTGTTTTTCTTCTCGAGAAAGCAAAGACCGTTACCGAAGGCGCCGGTGCAGCGGGGCTCGCTGCGGTCATGTCACGAAGTCTCAATCTTGGAAAAAAAGCCTGCATCGTTTTGTGCGGCGGGAACATCGATCTCAATGTAATGGCAAAGGTCATCGAGCGGGGATTGCGCAAAGAGCATCGGCTGGCTCGTATCACGCTCGTTGTCGACGATTTGCCGGGCAATCTTAATCGCATCACCTCCGTGATGGCTGCGAATCGCGCTAACATTATCGAAGTCCAACACGACCGCGTCTCTTCGGCGCTTGGACTTCGTGAGACTCGAATCGATTTGCTTGTCGAAACCACCAGCGACCAACACATTCAGCAAATTCACGACGCACTTAAAGCCAACGGCTTTAAAATTTTTGCAAGTTGAGCTGGGACGGGAGTGGCTTGAGGCCTTGCAGGCATTAATTCCGAAAAATAATGGCCCAAACTAAAAAGTTCCTGTCTACCTTCAGGCGTCAGATCCAGATTCTCCATGTCCACCCCAAGCGCCGCCACCAGCGCCAAAAAGTGTGATCGCATCTCCTGCGGAAAATTCCAATTCGCCCTGAGATTTTTCGATCAGAGTCGGTTCGTTCGCACCGGTTTTTTGAACCGATATTTTGCCCGCAGCCCCGGCTTTTCCGCCGTCGACTCCGGTGTGAGTCCGAAATGAACGACCAAAATTCCAAATCAAAGTTCCGTTCTCGAGTGCTGTCAACTGCATGAGTCGGCCTTGGCCACCGCGCGAGCGACCTTTTCCGCCTGAGCCACTATTTAGGCCAACCTGTGAAATCTGCACTGAAACATCCCGTTCAATCTTTTCGAAAGAATGATGAATCGGCGAATGCGGTTCGCTGATCAAGGCCGAAGACCATGTTGCAAACGAATCCAATCCATCTTCAGTTTTAGAGGCGGCAGCGCCGGGAGTGAGGCGTCCACGATAAGTTGATGATTTAAATCGCAATTCAAAAAAAGCATCGACCGCCGCTTCAGATGGGCGCTTCATTGCCGGGTTCAACTGTGTGAAGGCACCCTGCACGAGATCTGCGACGGTCGCGGCACCTGTTGTAACTCCGTTGAACAAACCAGCAAGTCCACGGGTCGAAACCATCGTGCGTGCAGGGGCGCTCACGCGGAAGTGCTCGAACGTACCCGAGTTCATCGGGACGGTTTGACCAATTAAATGGATCGTTGCTGCGATGCAGGCGCCGAATGTTTCGAGTTCGGTGAGTGCTAAATTCTCAGACGCATCTGAGCCGCCGAAATCAAAG
The DNA here is from genome assembly GCA_043758635.1 of Bdellovibrionales bacterium. Classification (GTDB taxonomy): domain Bacteria; phylum Bdellovibrionota; class Bdellovibrionia; order Bdellovibrionales; family JAMPXM01; genus JAYVND01. The sequence goes on along the minus strand of JAYVND010000828.1, from coordinate 974 downwards.
TGCAAACCTTTCTCTGAAACGTCGAGCTGAAGTTTCATCAGTTCGCCAGTTGGCAGATTGGTTGTCACAACTGAGTGTCCGAGCGGGAGGCGTGTCATCAAGGCGTCAAATGCCTGGCTCGAATCCTGAAGGTATCTTTTAAAATGCATGCGTTTAAATTCAGATCCAGGATCTCGCGCCAATTGAATCACATCATGCGCAGTCTGTTGCATCTCGGCCCAGGCCATTTGAATCGTTGCCGCCAAATCTCTCGGCGCAAAAGGATGCGCCGAAACCGCGTTGAGCAGATCAAGATTGAGAACGCCGCGAGTTGCGAGGGGAGTTGGCGGGACGCGAACGCCCTGTTCATCCAACTTGTCAGAAGCGCTCAAACGCTGTGGAAACGAGATCCGTCTTGCGAGCAAAAGATCTGTACCTAAATTCTCGGTGTCGAGACCCATTACGAGCGTGAAGTCACAAAGAGTTGTTCCGCTCGAAAGCGGATCATTTAAGATCGCGCCGTCGCCATGTTTCAAATGTAGGTATTGCGAGCAAAGCGCTGCTGCATGGGGAAGAGTTGCCAAATCCGCCGGAGTCGCGGCACGAACGTGCAAAGTCTGGCCACCGTTCATCACGAGGGCCGAGCAACCGAGCGGAGAGAGCAGGTCGTCTAAAATACGATGCAAAGTTTCACTGCGAACCAGATCAAAGTTCCAGGCTTTGCGAATAATGCTTTGAGCTCCCGTGTTCGAATTCAAACTCATTTCGAACCCCCACCACGTGTCACCGTCTTTACAACCGTGCGAGTCACCGTCTTTTGCACGAGCCCGCCTGGCTTTGCGCCGGTTGGAACTGCGCGCCCCCCTGCCGTCGATGGATTTGTGCGCTCCGCTGATTTACTGAAAGCCTTCATTCCAGATTTCGAGAGACCTGCCGTCGGATCCAGCGGTTGCGAAACAAATTTCGCCGTCGTTGTCGAAGTCGCTGCCGACATC
>JAYVND010000827.1:0-8397 GCA_043758635.1 Bdellovibrionales bacterium | reverse complement strand
TGGTCTCAGCAAACATGGGGTTGCAGCGTCAGTTGGCAACGGTGCCGAGCTCGCTGAAGATTCAGATGAAGGCGCTGATTCAAGTGATGACCAAGAGGGCAATTTTGACGCCGCACCAACCCCTTGGGGCTCGACGACTAAGTCGGCGACAAATCCTCGACCAAGCTCATCGACGGGCCCGCGTGCACTACGTTTTAAGAGCGGACTTTTGCAAGATCAACAGATCTCAGATTTGAATCTGCAGAAGATTACGCACAGCCTGCAGCGCACCTCACGCAAGCGTTGCTCGAAGCACGCGTGCAACAAGGATCTTCATCATTACATCGTTCAGTTCAACGAGCACATCACAACCGAAGACTCTCTCAATGTGACCTCGCTCGGTGCAACCATCCTTCGTTACGTCCCTGACGACGCTTTCATCATCGAAGCCGAAGCGGTAGAAGCATACACCATTCGTGGTTCGACAACGGCAGTGAAAGCAGTGATTCCCTATCAGGCTTCGTGGAAACTAAGCGCTGAGCTCTCGGAATCTGCTCTCGAAAAAGCGGACCGAGATGAGCGCAAGCTTGTGCAAATTCGCCTGTTCCCAACTGAAGACGGCAAAGAAGCAGCTCGTAAATTAAATGAAATTGCGGGCTTTCAAACTCTAACGGTTTCAGGTCGTAGTCTCATCGCCGAAGTTTCAGCGCGTAAAATTTTGGAAGTTGCCGAAATGGAAGCGGTCGAGTGGATTGAAATCCGCGCGCCAATGACGTTGATGACGGGTGCTACGTTGGAGCATGAGTCGGGTGCGATGAAGTTGTCGGCCGCAATGAGCACCGCCGTTGGCGCGACCTCGAATCAGCGCAGCAATCATGAAGTGGCATCGCTCTCGGGCTCAGAAACTGGAGCCATCAGCGCCGGTGCTCCGAAAGCATGGGGTCGCGGACTCAATGGCCAGGGTCAAATTGTTGCAATCGCTGACTCGGGTTTTGATCTTGGCGAGGGTTCGCAGTTGCCGCCCGATTTTTCAGGTCGTATTTTGGAAGGTCAGTCTTTGAATGCAAAAGGGCCACTTCGTTCGTCAAGCACGTCGAACTCTTGGCGCGATAATTTTGGGCACGGAACTTATCTCTCTGAGTTGGTTCTCGGTTCAGGCGCTTCAATGAATGGCCGAGCATCGGGCGTGGCTCCCGGCGCTAAATTAATTCCGCAAAAAATTTGGGACGACGCTCGTCGCTCCATTGAAACGCCGACTAAGCTTCGCGATCTTTTTGCATTGGCTTATCAATCCGGTGCACGCATTCATCTTGACACTTGGGGTACGGCAGATCGAACCGGCCAATACAGCATGGACGCCCAACAGGTGGATGAATTCGTTCAGATGAATCCTGATATGTTGATCATTTTTGCGGCGGGTGACACAGGTCGCTCGGACAAAGTGAATGGAGCTCAGCCTGCGGGTTCGGTCGTTTCTCCTGCGACCGCAAAAAATGCGCTGACGGTTGGGGCGATGAAGCAGGTTGGCGACACCGTGGCACCTTACTCTGCGCAGGGACCAACAAGTGACGGTCGAGTGAAGCCCGAGATCGTGGCTCCGGCATCGAATCTTTTAGGTTTCAAATCGCGCGGCCAAGATTCAAAGATGGCGGCGTCTTGGGCGTGGGGCCCGATGAACGAGAGCTATGTGTGGTCGGGAGGAACTGCCAATGCGGCAGCCGTGACCGCGGGTTCTGCCGCCGTCGTTCGTCAGTACTTGGTCGACAGTCGAAAGATTAAGAATCCCTCGGCAGCCCTGCTGAAGGCTGTCTTGATGCACGGAGCTTCTGATGTGATTTCGAAGCGTCAAAGCCATTCAGTTCCGAATGAGGTCGAGGGTTTCGGACGTTTGAATTTAGATCGTGGCACTGATTTGAATGAGGCATTGATCGTCGACGATCATGCAGGTGTTGCAGCGGGTGAGACGCATGCATATAAATTACGCATCAGCAGCAAAACCAAACTTTCAGCGACTCTCGTTTACACCGACACCCCGGCGGCGCTTGGCGCTTCAGTGAGTCTCGTGAATGACTTGGACTTAGTGATCGTTGACAAAGACGGCCACGAGATCTCGCTCAACGATCACTTGAACAATTTCGAGAGCTTAGTTCGTGTGTTGCCCGCCGGAAACTACCAGGTGTTGGTCCGTGGCTTCAATGTCCCACAGGCTCCAAACGGGAAGCAATCCTACGCGTTGATCGTGTCAGTCGACTGAGCAGCTCTTATTTTCTCGCAGTCTAAATCTTTGTGAGTGCGTTTTTTCGACCCGCTCACATTTATTTTGGCGCAGTGTAAAAAGCTGACGCGATCTGTAAATAATACGGCTTAAGGACTAGAATGCAGTCTCTCGAGCGATGGTCGTTGATCAATAGTGTCAAAAATGGTAGAACATCGACGCCTCACTAAGTTGCATTTTTAGGTGCATTTTAGGGCGGTCTTTGCGGAGCGATTCTAGCATCTTCATCTTGGTGAGCTAGAGCTCGATTGCGTGGAGTCTTAATTAGTATTCATGTCAGTCACACATGTCCACCACCGAATATCGAAAATTTTCGATATTTTCGGAACGGTTGACAGCTTTCCTGGGGGAGGTCCTATGGCTTCATCGTTCAACGTGGGAGATAACGCAGTTTATCCCGGCCACGGAGTTGGTAAGGTAACGGCCATTGAGACGAAAGAGATGCTTGGTTCGAAGCATGAGTTCTACTGCGTTCAGATTTTGGATAGCAGCATGAAAATCATGATTCCAAAAGCCAACGTCGCCAATGTTGGTCTCCGCCCCATTATCTCTCAAGAAGAAGCCGGCAAAGTTCTGGCGATCTTGAAAGAGACAAACGTGAAGATCGACAATCAAACTTGGAACCGTCGTTACCGTGAATACATGGAAAAAATCAAAACTGGCTCGGTCTTCGAAATCGCTGAAGTTTTGCGCGACTTGTTCCTTTTGAAAGTCGACAAAGAATTGAGCTTCGGTGAAAGAAACATGCGCGACACGGCTCGCGATCTTCTCTTAAAAGAATTGAGCCTTGCAACCAGCCGCGAATTTCTCCAAGAAGACGGCGTTCGCGCGATTTTCGGGCTGTAAAGCGGGTTGAGCCGGAACTGAAAGTCCGATTGAGTTCTGGCTCTGAAGTTGATCTAGCCTGAGTGTAAAGCCGATCGAGTAAGATCTGAAGTTTAGAAAACGCGAGCCCGACGGTTCGCGTTTTTTTTAGCTTCAAGTGGGATGACATTGCCGTCTCCAGACGGGGCAGGTTAGGGTAGCTGCTTACTCTTCCGCCCCAGGAGCCTGCATGTCGGCACACTCTCATCACGCTGAACCTCAAGCTAAGAACCCCAACGTCCGCGTCCGCTTTGCACCAAGCCCGACCGGCTACTTGCACGTGGGCGGAGCACGCACGGCCCTCTACAATTATCTTTTTGCAAAACATCACGGCGGCAAATTCATCTTGCGCGTGGAAGACACTGATCTCGAGCGCAGCACCGAAGAATCGATGCGCATGCAGATTCAAGACTTGAAGTGGCTGGGACTTAAATGGGATGAGGGTCCAAATCCCGATAACTTCAACGACATGGGACCAATGGGGCCCTATCGTCAGAGCCGCCGCAAAGACACCTACATGGAGCACGCGATGCGCCTCGTAAAGACGGGCAAAGCGTACTACGATTTTCGCACAGATGCGGAGCTTGAAGTTTTAAAAGCGACGGCCATCGCAGAAGGCCGCGCTCACCAAGTTGAAACGCCGGCACAGATTGTCTCGATGGAAGAAGCTCAGCGCCGAATGGCGGCTGGCGAGCAGGCGGCGATACGTTACCGCGTAGTTGAAAAGCGCGACTACATTCTCGATGACTTAGTTCGCGGCGAAGTTCGATTTCCGTCTGAGATGGTTGGCGACTTTGTCTGCATTCGCTCAAACGGAATGCCGGTCTACAATTTCTGCTGCGTGATTGACGATGCGATGATGAAAATCACGCACGTGTTCCGGGCCGAAGAGCATCTCTCCAATTCTCTTCGCCAAATGATGCTGTACGAAGCGTTCGGTTACGAACTTCCGCGCTTCGGCCATCTGTCGTTCATTTTGGGTTCGGATCGTCAAAAACTTTCAAAGCGCCACGGCGCCACCAGCTGCCACGATTACAACTTGAAGGGCTACCTTCCTGAGGCTTTGAATAACTTCATTTTGCTGTCGGGTTGGTCGTCGCCAACGGGCGAAGAGATCATGACTCGCGAAGAGATGATCAACAACTTTACGTATTCTCGCTTCCATGCAGCCCCGGCAGTGTTCGACACGGTGAAACTCGACTGGATGAACTCGATGTACCTTCGCGCGCTCCCGCACGATGAGCTGTGGGCTCGCGCCGAGCCATTTTTGAAAGCGGCGGAGATTGTGCTTCCGCTTGCCGGAGATGCGGCCTGGCGCGATCAAGCGTTGTCGGTGTTCAAAACTTCGATGACGACATTGGCCGATGCGGTGGGCTTGTTCTTGCCTTTGGCGGATTCAAAATTTGCTCTCGGAGAAGAAGCGACAGAAGTTTTTGCGTGGCCTGAATCAGCGAAAGTTTGGCAGTCATGGAAGGAGCAACTCGTCGCTCATCCGGGCGAGCGCTTCACTGAAGCGGAATTCAATGCGATGCAAGAGCAAGTGAAGCTGCAGGCAGGCGCGAAGGGGAAAACTCTTTTTCAACCGATTCGCGTTGCCGTGATCGGCCAACCGCATGGGGCGGAGTTGAAGACATTGGTGCCATTGCTGGGTAAGGCATCGCTTTTGAAGCGTGTCGAGGCGTGCCTCGCGAAAGTGTAGGGCGTGCCTCGCGAGTTCTTTTTGCTTGCTGCGCCTAGCGCTAAGTTCGCATCTGCTGCCTTGAGATTTGCGGGTGTTTTTTTTGGTTTTCTTTGCGGAGAGAGTTTCTCGCTTCGCGGTTTTGGTTATGACTGAAGGAGTTTCGACGTGGCTTTGCAGATCTACAATACGATGACGCAGCAAAAAGAAGAGTTCATTCCGCTGAAGACTGGTGAGGTGAAACTCTATCTTTGCGGTCCCACCGTTTACGGTTTGCTTCATGTGGGAAATTTTCGTGGCCCCACAGTTTTCAATTTGATCCGCAATTGGCTTGAGAAATCGGGCAACAAGGTTCAGTACGTATACAACTATACCGACGTTGACGATAAAATCATCAATCGCGCGATCGAAGAGAATGTCGACGCGCTCGTTATCTCTGAGAAGTACATCAAAGAATTCGAACACGATTATGCAACCCTCAAACTCGGGCCTCATACGGCTAATCCACGCGTGACAGATAACATGCCCGAAATCATTTCGATGATTCAAACGCTGATCGAAAAAAACAAAGCCTATGTTGTCGATGGTGAAGTGCTTTATTCGGTTCGCTCGTTTGATGGATACGGAAAACTCTCTCGCAAAAATATCGATGATCTCCAAGCAGGAGCGCGAGTGGAGATCGATCGCAAAAAACGGGATCCAATGGACTTCGCACTTTGGAAGCCGGCTAAGCCAGGTGAGCCGAAGTGGGATTCACCTTGGAGCGCGGGTCGTCCTGGTTGGCACATCGAATGCTCGGCGATGATTGAAAAGCTCATGGGCCACTCAATCGACATCCATGGCGGCGGGATGGATTTGATCTTTCCGCATCACGAGAATGAACTCGCGCAAAGCGAAGGCTGTAACGGTCACACGTTTGTAAAATACTGGATGCACAATAATATGATCACCCTTGGCGACAAGAAAATGTCAAAGTCGCTGGGCAATATCATGACGGTTCGAGAATTTACAAAAGCCTACAATCCCGAGATTCTCAAGTACATGCTGCTTTCGGTTCACTACCGCAGCCTTTCTGATTTTTCGGATCAAGGGATCTCGTTTGCGATCACGAACCTTGCACGCATTTACTCAAGCCTTGCGCTTGCTGAGCAATTGCTTAAAGCGGTGCCGGCCGACATCACAACTCAAGGCAAGCCATCGGGCTCGATGACCAAAGCCGTTGACGAGGCGTGGAAGTCGATCAAGGCAGCTCTCGATGATGATTTTAACACGCCAGAACTTTTTGCCTCCCTCTTCTCAGTGATCCGCGTTTTCAACGGTCAAGTTCGTCTTGGTCAGAAAATGACTGCGGATACGAAGGCCACTGTCGAGATCTTTCGCCACTTGATTTTGGAACATGGAAAACTCATGTCACTCTTCCAAGAATCGCCGCAAAAATATTTACGTCTTCTTGACGATATGTTGCTCGGGCAAAAAAATCTTGAGCGTTCGAAAATTGATGAACTCGTTCAAAAGCGGATCGACGCCCGGGTTGCGAAAGATTTTGCGAAGTCTGATGAGCTACGTGACCAGTTGGCGCAGCTGGGGATTGTGATTCAAGATTCTCCGCAAGGCACAAGCTGGGAAGTCGCAAAGTGATTTGACTCGTCTTGTGTAGCTTCGAACTTATTGTGACCTCGACTTGCATCTTTTTGGAATGACCTCATATTTTTCTCTGGGCCGCTTCTCAGAATCTGAAGTGGCTACTTGAGCCCGGCAAATGTGGCTCATTAAAATGGAACGTTTTTTGGAGGTCGCTTGTCTGTTTCACCAGTTCGCAAACCTAAAGCCAACTTCAAACTTAAAAGCGATTTCAAACCTTCAGGCGATCAACCTGAAGCGATTCGACAGCTTATTTCACACACCAATAATGATGGGGCCAAGCATCAGGTTCTCTTGGGCGTGACCGGTTCGGGAAAGACATTCACAATGGCGAACGTCATTCAGCAACTGAATGTGCCGACGCTGATTTTAGCGCCGAATAAAACTTTGGCGGCTCAGCTCTACGGAGAATTCAAAGAGCTCTTTCCGGACAACGCAGTTGAGTACTTCGTGAGTTATTACGATTACTATCAACCCGAGGCTTACGTTCCTTCGACGGACACATTTATCGAAAAAGATTCAGCGATCAACGAGCAGATCGATCGCATGCGACATTCTGCGACTCGGTCGCTCTTTGATCGTCGTGACGTGATCATCGTGAGCTCAGTCTCCTGCATTTATGGTTTGGGAAGCCCGGAAGCATACGAAGGCATGATGCTTCACGTGGTCGCTAACACCGAGATGAAGCGGGATGCTTTTTTGCGCGAACTCGTTCGCATTCAGTACAAACGTAACGATGTAGATTTCTCACGCGGAACATTCCGCGTGCGTGGAGATATCGTCGATGTGTTTCCGGCGTACGAAGAAGAGCGTGTGATTCGCGTTGAGTTTTTTGGAGACTACATTGACAAGGTTTCGTGGGTCGATCCACTGCGTGGAAACACACTGCACGAGCTTGATCAAATCGCGATTTATCCAGGATCCCATTACGTCACAAGCGATGACCGTCGAAAGTCGGCGATCGGAAAGATTCAAGACGAGCTGCTCGCTCGTTTGGTCGATTTCAACGGGCAAATGAAGACTTTGGAATCGCAACGTCTTGAACAGCGCACCTACTACGACATCGAAATGATGGAGGAGCTTGGTTTCTGCCAAGGCATCGAGAATTATTCACGGCACATGACCGGCCGTGCGCCAGGCGAGCCGCCTCCAACCTTGATCGAATATTTTCCAAAAGAATTTTTGTGCATCATCGATGAGAGTCACGTGACCGTTCCGCAAATTGGCGGAATGTATCGCGGTGACCGCGCTCGTAAAATGACATTGGTAGACCACGGATTTCGCTTGCCCTCGGCTCTCGACAATCGCCCTTTGAATTTTCAGGAGTTTGAACTCTTGATGGACAAAGTGGTTTACGTCTCAGCAACGCCTGGTCCGTACGAGCTTCAAAAATCAGAAGGCTTGATCGTTGAGCAAATCATTCGCCCCACGGGTCTCTTGGATCCGATCGTAGAAGTACGCCCCGCGCGCCATCAAGTCGACGATTTGCTCAAGGAAATACGCGTTCGTATCGCAAAAAATGAGCGAGTCCTCGTCACGACGTTGACCAAGCGGAGCGCGGAAGATCTGACGGAGTATTACGAATCACTCGGATTGAAAGTGAAATACCTGCATTCCGATATCAAGACAATTGAACGAACCGAGATTTTACGAGATTTGCGCCTGGGTGTTTTTGATATTTTAGTTGGGATCAACTTGCTGAGAGAAGGCCTTGATATTCCTGAGGTAAGCCTCGTGGCAATCACTGATGCTGACAAAGAAGGATTCTTGCGTTCGGAGCGGTCGTTGATTCAAACAATAGGTCGTGCCGCTCGTAACTCCGAGGGGCGAGTGATCCTATACGCAGATAAGCAAACGGATTCGATGATCAAGGCAATGGGAGAAACTTCGCGCCGTCGTGAGATTCAAACGAAATACAATGACGAGCACGGTATCACGCCAACGACGATTAAAAAACGCA
>JAYVND010000826.1:0-2685 GCA_043758635.1 Bdellovibrionales bacterium | reverse complement strand
GAACTGCTCTGTTCAAGGATGTGGCCGATCCCATGAAATCGGGATTAAAACTGTTCTAATCGAATCGAATCGGATTTGATTTGATCTGATCTGATCTGATTTGATTTGATTTGATTTGATTTGCGAAGCGGAGAGAGAAAGACGTTTCCATTGAAAACGGATCCGCTGTCGTGACAGCGGATCAAACTAATTTCATCTACTATTTCAGTTTCGTGTTTTTTGCCCAGCTGTTGCACCAGCCTTTAGCAGCAACTTGTTTTCCCGGGAAAAGTTGGCAAGGTGCACTCTTAGTTTTCAAAGGGTCGGTGCCGCCTTGATAGAACATGCAACCTGAGCAGAACTGTTTTTTACCTTCTTCGCCCGCGCGTTTTGGGAATTTTTTAACATCTACTTTCGATGCATCTGCATGGTAGCCGAGGCCAACCGCTTGCGGGTCTTTCTCGCCAACCATCGGTTCGTTAGCGGCAAAGGCAGTCGAGCCGCCAAAAACCAGGCGTTGCGCAATCACGGTAGCGGGAACGATAACGGCCATTTTTTTCAGGAAATCACGGCGATTGTTGTCTGCTGACATCTGAGGAATCCTCCAAAAAAGTGAGTGCCAAAAAGGCAATCAATAAGTGAGTGAGCGAGTTGGCAAGTCGTAGGCGAAAGCCCACATTCCATGCACTTGAGAATGACTGAGGCGAATCTGAAGCTGCGACATTGCGCGAAATCAGAAGGGGATTCTCAATACACTTTCAACGTAGTTCGTCTCTCTTTTGGCGCTTATTATCAAGTGGTTTTCAAAGGAGAACACGAAATCTGGTCAGAAACCGTCATTCCATTAAATCATAGACTAAACACGCCACACCAACTCAAGTCAGAGTTTAGGTTAAGGCAAGAGTTGCAGCACCTAAGTCAAGTGGGCGCCTTAAACTCGGATCTGTACGAGCGACAATTTGGTTTTTCCTCACTCGTGTCTTCAATTATGTTCGAATTAACAAATATCGTGAAAATTAAGTGCTTGGGAGTTACTCTAATTGAAACAAGGTGTGGGGCTCAGCGGGTTTTAGAATTCGCTGGAGAAACCTGGAGTTGGTTGTTGCTGCGGAGTCAGCATGATCCAACTTCAGACGCTTCGGTGCGTGCGCCTGAGTCGATACGAAAACAATGAAGAAGGATTCTTCTTTGAAGTTTCGCCACCAGCTTATTGATCCTGCTATCTTTCACGGCTTTCTAAATGAAGCTCGCCATCTTAATTTTTTATTGGGGTTGGTGTTGGTTATCATTGCGGGTTTGGTTTTTTCGATCTGGCATGACCAGCTGAAAAATCTGAAAGCCGAAGAGCGCGCTCGCTTTTTAATGTTCAATCTCAAGGGTGGATCGTGGCTCGTTGCGGTGTTTGCACTCTGTAGCGGAATTTATTTTTTAGCAGCCTCGTTCGTTCAGCTGCGCTCGATCTAACGCAATTCTAAAATTCGGCAAAGTTCATGTCGATTGAGTATGGAAGTCGAAAAACTGATACTCAATCTTCGGATTCGCGTTCATACTTGCGTCCATGGTTTCATTCTTCTTAGTCGCTCTCTCTACATTGCTCACGATCGTTAATCCACTCGGCGCACTCGGGCCGTTTTTAGCGATGACGATTGGTGAGTCCAAAGATCGCCGTCGACAAATTGCATGGCGCGCCTCGATTGTTGCCGGTGGTGTGCTTGCAGGTTGTGCACTCGCAGGCTCATTTATCTTTAGATTCTATGGAATCACCTTACCTGCTCTGAAAGTAGCCGGCGGAGTGCTTTTGTTTTTCGTCGCATTTGACATGATCAATGCTCGACCTTCGCGCACGAAGCAAACCGCCGAAGAACAGAGCGAAGGCACGATGAAAGAAGACATCGCAGTCTTTCCACTCGCCATTCCGCTTCTGTCGGGGCCCGGTTCGATTGTTTCGGTCTTCATGTTGTCAGACCAAGCCCACGGATTCGAATCGAGCTTAGGATTGTACGCGGCCATTGCGTTGACATCGCTTGCGGCATATTTTGTTTTACGTGAAGCGCACCGAGTGATTGGGATGTTGGGGCAAATCGGAATCAATGTCATTTCGCGATTGATGGGACTTGTCTTGGCGGCAATTGCTGTGCAATTCATTTTAGATGGGATCAAAGCCGCACTTCCCCATGTCGCTGCTCTCACGCAACTTGTTGGTCGAGTCTTGTTCGCTTGAGATTTGGGCGCCTGTCAACTCGGTCGCACCCTATAATGATAATCTGGTCGCCGCAATCAACCTGTTCCTAGGTAATTTCGCCATTCATCTGGCATATCATCAGTTTCAAAATTGGGTATTGTGGTCGGAAGCCAAGTCGGAATTTTTGGTTCAGATAAGAGCGGCATGCCGGCGCCGAGTGGCGTGCGGTTGGCCTTTTTGTGATTGCATCGACGGCATGCGGTCACCATATTCATCCAATCTTTGCGGCCAAATTTTGAAGCGGGTACGACGTGATCGAGCGTCAGCTCTTTTGCCGCCATCTGTTTACCGCAATACTGGCAGGTGTGATTGTCGCGAAGATAAATATTCTCGCGAGAGAATCGGAGACGGGCATTCCGTTGCGGCGCTACGTAATGCGTGAGGCGAATGACACTTGGAAGGCGAAAGCTCTCGGAGGAGCTCCGAACTTTCTTCTCATAGGTTTCGAGAACTTCGACTTTGCC
>JAYVND010000825.1:0-2688 GCA_043758635.1 Bdellovibrionales bacterium | reverse complement strand
CCGCGCAAGCGATGCACGAGGCGGTTGTAGGCCGTCGGTTTGTAAAGAAACGAAACAGTATCCGGATGGTCGAACTGCGCGGGCGATTGGTCGAGTGATCCTATCTCCAAAACACGATCGATGAGTTTCAAATAGTCGCGCGCTTGACGTAGAGCCGAGAACTTTTCTTCGGCAACAGCACGACAGTCATCGGAACGAATATCGTCGAGAGCTGCGTGAAAAGTTAAAAACTCCGAATACTTGTTCGAGATAAAACCAACGCGCGGCTCGACCACTTCGAGCATGCTCCCATTGGTGCTGCCGATGACCGGCGTGCCGCAAGCGAATGCTTCGAGTGGAGCCATTGCACATGGCTCATCCCAATTCGTGGGATAAATCAGAGCGCGAGCGCGCGACAAAATATCGAGGCGTCCTTCGTGATCACCCAGAAAGCCAAGGTATTCGACATTCTTGGTGCTTCGACCATCGCCGCCAATTACTTTTAAACGCACGCCGAGATCGTTCGCAAAAGCGAGGGCGGTTTTCAGGTTTTTCACGCGCCATTTCGCTTTGGCCATAAACACATAATAGTCTTCTTTTTGCGCAACATAAGGATAGTGAGCGACGTCAACGGCCTGAAGCACGTAATATTTAGCCCGGTGATTCCGCGCGTGAGATGCGCTCACAAAAGACGTGTTCGGAAAAAACTTTTCGCCCGGCGACGCATTGCCGTGAATCGTAAAGAGATGTGGTTTTGCAGGTTTGACGGCCTCGGGTTGGCTCAAATGGATGAAGTCGATATCACTCGGCAAAAACTGCGAGATGTCTTTTGAAATTTTGTCGACTGGGTAGATCGCATGCTCGTAATCAGGCAGGTCGGAGCCCTGCCCAGCTAGGAGAAATATCTCATGACCGAGCTCACGGTAAGACTTTGCGAGATTCATCACCACTCGCTCGACGCCGCCGTAACGAACGGCAGGAAGTCTCTCATTGTAAACCAGTGCTATCTTCATATGACGGTAGGATTTAGCACAAAGCTGAAGAATGTGAAATCGAATCTCGAACTCAGAGTGAGGGTGATTCCGAAACCACTGACTCGGCTTTTTTGGAGCAGGTTATGCTAGAGCCCAAATGCCTGTTTTGGCTCTGAATTTTGAAGAAATAGCTGCAAGACCGATTGCGGAGAATCACCAGAATTAAAACGTGAAACCCAGGTTGCTAAACCGGAGGGGTCGACGGGGCGCAATAGAATTCGCTCATACATTGCACGTACGAAACTTTGGGCATCTGTCAGTTGAATTTGGCTATGGTTCAAACTTTCAGGTGATAAGAAAAAGCGCATCAGAAGATCCGAACGCCTGTGGGTCGTGCTTAACTCAGCGATCCAGTTTTTGAAGCCTCCTGCGTCGGGATCACGCCCAAGAATTTGGCAGTAGAGACGCAAAATGAATTGCGCATCGCCGTCGGGTGAAGCGAGTTGCGAACAACTGAGTGTCGAGCCCGCGGCGCTCGAAGAAGCCCCCGATGAGCCAGAGTCATCGGTCGAACTTCCGCTGCTGTCACGGGTCCACCAGTTGGCGATTTTTCCGGTGCCCTCTTGCGATTGCCAGCCAAATGTACGCGCATTGTCGGCCCAAACTATAAATGGAGCTGATTTAGGAGAAAGTGCGTAGGCTGCGAGCTTCATTGTTCCACCGCTTGTCAAAAAACTTCCGCCTGATTGATCGACGATATTCGATCCAATCTCGACAGCGCCTGAAGCATCATTGACGACAAAACCAGATTGCGCGCCCGAGATATGATTGCCGCGATAAGTCCCACCGAAAGCGGGAGCCACGTACCAAGAGTTAGACCCAATTAAGAGGCCGAATCCGCACCGGAATTGGCCGCAGTCGATACGATTATTGAGAATGGTCGAGTTCGTGTAGTTGCCGCTGGTAGCAGCGGGCCAGGCTTGCATCATCACTGCAGCAAATGATGAGTGTGCGAATGAATTGCTGTGCGTGATTCGGTTGTCGTGAATTTGACAAGACTTGCAACCTCCGAAAATCAGATCAACATCTGTGTTGTCGGCAATCTCATTCTCGCTCACTTCCGCGTTTGAACTGTCGGCAATCGTGATGCCATCGCTCCAGAGATTTTGGGAATTATGAGTTCCATTGAAAGCCACAAAACTTTGGGTGATACGAAGGCCATCACTCACCCCGCCGACTTCAAGTGCTGATCCGCAAAGTGCGCGAATGGAAGAAGATTGATGAAACGTGAACTGCGTTCCGTCAATATGTATGTTGATGCCTTGGCCGTTGTTGCCGCTGCGACATTGGGCAGCTTCGGCGCTGTTCACGCGTGCGCTGTTGTTGCCGTTCACGACAATGCGATGGAGCGTGACATGGGCCGCGGTTATTTTAAGAAATCCCCGTTCCATGGCCGAGACGCTGTTCATCGCGCGAAGCTCGGCGCAAGTTTGGTTTGCGTTGTCGCGGCAGGCGCCGGTTTCACTCGCGATTGATAAGGATGTAGCTGCCGGATTTATTTGGGACGATGGCGCTGGCCTCGCCGCTTGCGCTGGCATTGAGGTCGCGAGCGTGATGGAATGATCGACATGAAGCATTTTGCCAACATTGTAGATGCCGGGCGCAAGGGTCACGGTCTGGCCGTCGCCAGCTGCATCCAAACAAGCTTGCAGCTGAGTTGAGCTGTCGCCATTTG
>JAYVND010000824.1:0-2691 GCA_043758635.1 Bdellovibrionales bacterium | reverse complement strand
CAGTTGACAAATCAATTGGCAACACCATCCTCAGAGGCCAATCTCTCGATGCGTTTTGGCTCCGAATCTGCGGTTGGCTCAAATTCGGTCAATGGTTGGTCTGACATTTTTGGCAATAGCTGGCAGTGGTGCGAAGATGAATTTCATCCACTGACTGGATTTGAAGTGCATTCCTATTATGATGATTTTAGCGTGCCCTGCTTTGATGGTAAACATCACTTGATTATGGGCGGGTCGTTTGTGAGCACAGGTGATGAGGCCTCGGTCTTTGCCCGTTTTCACTTCAGACCTCATTTTTTCCAGCATGCCGGCTTCCGGCTCGTCAAGCCGAATGCGTTAGATCCAAACACAGCATTTTTCTTTAAAGATCACGGGAAAAATACGAACGACTACGAAAGCAACGAATTGCTGAGTCAGTATCTGCTTTTGCATTATGGCTCACCCGAAAATTCGGGGCCCCGATCTCTTCAGACATCAGGCGCACTTAACTTTCCGCAACGCTGCGCTCAAATTGCTATCGATTACGCAAAACGTGAGAATGTGCCCATGCGAAAAGCGCTCGACATTGGTTGCGCGACGGGTGGCGCCGTGTTCGAACTTAGCGCAGTGTTTGACGAAGTCGTCGGTGTCGACTTGAGTGAATCATTTATTCATACCGCTCAGGCTCTGGCTGCAGGCGAAAAGTTTAGCTACCGCTTCAAAGTCGAAGGCGATCTGTTCGATTCGGCCGATGCAAGAATGCCGACTAATGCTAATTCCAGCCGCGTGAGATTTCGTCAGGCCGACGCTTGTTCGATGCCAGCCGAGTATGCCGGCTTTGATGTGGTTCTCCTTGCAAATCTACTCTGCCGATTGCCGAGCCCCAAGTCATGTTTGCAGCGGATGATGGGACCGCGAGGGCTCGTCGCGAGCGGCGGACTCTTAATCTTAGTTTCTCCTTTTTCGTGGCTTGAAGAACACACTCAGAAATCAGCATGGCTCGGGGGATTTGAGAGAAATAGTCAAGCTGTGCGGGGACACGAAACTTTGACCGAACTTCTCACACCGGAATTTGATCTTATTGAAACCGACGATATGCCTCTCGTGATTCGAGAGCATGCCCGAAAATTTCAGTATATTGTTTCGAACCTCATGGTTTGGAAAAAACGAACGTGACTTCTCTACCCGCAACTGCGACTGCTCCCGCATCGATCAATGTATTGAAGGCTTCTTTCGTAAACAACAAAGGATTGATTCATTTAAACAACGCGGGCCTTGCTCCTTCTTCTAGAGAAGCGCAAACTCAGGTCGTTTACTGGATGGAGCGCTTTCGCTCAGAGGGAATGCATTGCAATGACGCCTACCTCGCGGCCGTCGACGGGGCTCGCGTCCAACTCGCCGAATTCTTAAACTGCGATGCCGGTGAAATTGCATTTTTCCAGAGCACCGCGGGGGGGATCTCGCAAATTGCCTTCGGGATGAAACTGAGTCCTGGCGACGAAGTTCTTACCTGGGATGAAGAGTATCCGTCCAATCTTTACCCTTGGAAAGCCGCTTGCGATCGCGTGGGTGCGACGCTCAAACTTGTTCCTTCAAGCAAAGCAGGGTATTCGCCCGCTAAAGGCCTGAGCACAACATCGGGAAGTCTTTTTAAAAACTGGCAATCTACGCCGAGCGAGCGATTGCTTGCGGCCATTACCGAAAAAACGAAAGTCATTGCAATTTCTTGGGTGCAATATCAGTCCGGCGCTATCTCCGATCTCGAAGCGATTACCAAAATCGCGCGCGCCCAGGGAATATGGACCGTGATTGATGGAATTCAGGGAATCGGGCTCATGCCTTTTGATTTTAAAAAGTTAGGCGTTGATGCCGTTTGTGGAGGCAGCCACAAGTGGATGCTCTCACCTGTCGGCGTTGGCTATCTTGCGGTGCGAGAAGATCGCGTTCGTGAGCTGCAGCCATTGATCATTGGTGCCGCAACGTACGGCACTTGTGATGATCCAACCGACTTCGAATGCCTTCCTAAGACTAATGCATGGAAATTTGAGGCGGGCTCTAAGCAAGTTCTGGAAATCGTCGCGCTCGGTGCGTCCGCGCAACTGATTCGCGAGATTGGCATTGAACTTATTCTTGAAGAGAGCGAACGGCTGGCGCGCCGCTTACGTATGGGCTTGCTTGAGGCTGGGTTGCAGGTTCACACACCGCACCAGCACGACCAGCTTGGCAGTATTGTCTGCTTCTCCGATTCTACCCCTGATAAAACAAACCACCTCGAGGCCACTCTCCGCAACAACCGGATTAGCTACGCGCTACGCGGCCCAGGGATTCGACTCTCGCCCCACGCATTTAATTTTGACGAAGAAATCGACAAGACGCTTCGGTTGCTGAGCGCTAACGGACGTTGAGGTCTCAGAGCTGAGCGGCGGTGGCGTTCGATGAACAACTGAGACCGCTCAGCGAGCTGTCTCCATACGCTGGCGTAAGAACTCGAGCGAAAGTGCAAATGCCTGCGCTGACGCAATTGGATTGTAAGATGGGCGCTCTTCGTTTGAGAAAGCATGATGAGCATCGGAAATTTGCACGCAGGTGTAGTTTTTTTTCGCGGTGTCGAGCGCTTTATTTATCAGAGCCACTTTGTCTGCAGGAATATTCGAATCTTGGCCTCCCCAGAAAAATAACATATCCGCATTGAGCTGAGGCGCAAGGTGCAGG
>JAYVND010000823.1:0-2692 GCA_043758635.1 Bdellovibrionales bacterium | reverse complement strand
TTAAAAAGCCCGGTTCAGTTCCGGGCTTTTTCTTTAAGCCCCACGCTATTTTTCAAACTTAAAATCATCAAGCAAAATTCCTTAACCTGCCGCCATTGGGTTTAGTGAGCCTTCGCAGCCAACTGGAGCGATCCTGGTCAAATATCGATGTCATTTTAAAGCAGCGACACGACGAAATATCGCAGCTTATCCAGATCGTTCAGCAATATGCGGGTTATGAATCAGGTATTTTACAGAAACTTGCCGAAGCACGCGCAAACTATGGCAAAGCCGCTACTGTTTCTGAAAAAAGTGCTGCCAATGAAAGCATGAGTGTCGCACTGAAGGGGGTTTTAGCAATTGGAGAAAATTACCCTGAGCTCAAGGCCAATCAAAACTTTATCCAGCTGCAATCGCGGATCTCGTCTCTCGAAGAATCGATTGCCGATCGCCGCGAAACTTACAATGATATGGTGGCGAATTTTAATACTCGAATTGAGCAGTTTCCCGTTCTGTTCGTTGCGCAGCTTTTAAATTATCGACGACAAGACTCATTTAAGGCGTCGGAGGCCGAGCGCTCGATGCCGGATCTTAAAATGGATTTGCCAAAATTTGAGAAGGCCGTTTAACTTCATGGCCCACGACAACTTTAAACTTATTTTATTTCTGTTCGCCTTTGGAGGCTTCTGGATTTTTGAAGCCTTTCGCAGGTCGAAGAGATCTCGTGAGGTCAAGGACCTTGCTCTTTCGAAGTTGGCGACAGCGCCGCAGGGACTTATCGAGGTTGAAGGATTTGCGTGGCCGCGAGACAACCAAGTTTCGATAGACTCCTCAGGTTTTGAAGTCGTCTATCAAAAGTTTGAACTTCAGATATTAAGTAGCGCTGAGCTCGGACGCGATCGGAAGAAGAATTGGGAAACCGTTTTTCAAAAGATTTCGATCCATCCGTTTCATATTGTAGATCCCACAGGCCTCGCGATTGTCGAGCCAACCAATTGTGAAGTTGAACTCGGAGAAAGAACTTGCACCGAGTGGAAAAATTTGACGCCCGAACGTCGGCGCTATGTGCTTAGCAACGTAGAAGGCGTCATGCCAAGTCATTTTCCTCCAAGCGGACGATTTTTCGGTTTATTCGATTCCCGTTTTCGAGTGGTGGAGCTAGGTCTCCGAGCTGGTTCTCCTTTGTACATAGCCGGTGAGCTGAGCCACGTGGATGACAACTCAAAATTAGTGGCCGAAGTTGGCCTGACCAGTTTCTTTAAGCTGGTCATGAATGCAAGCGCGCGAACAATCAAAGATTCCAACGCACTCTTTGCCAGCGGCAAAACAAAAAAGCTGACCATAGATGAGATTTCAACGGGGTACGCCAATTGCGCAAAGTCTGCTAGGGCGAGTGCTCTACCCAATGTCTCGAATGAGACTCTCTTTAATATCTACGGTGAACTTAAGACGAGCTCTTTTCACAAACTCTATCTCGCCGCGTTTCATCGTCGACAACTTGCCGAAAAGCTCGATCACTATTTTATTCCGCGCCTAGTTGGCGGAATTATGGCCATCACAATCGCGCTCACAATGGTGGCAAAAACCATTAAAACGCGACAGATCGCAAAGTCAGTTGAGAGCAAAACAGGCTCAACCCGAGCGCAGGTTGCCGGCAATGTGACCAGCGCTGCAATCGCTGGTAGCCAAGAGGAGTTGGTTGATCTTCATAAGCAATGTTTTTCAGGTAATTTAGGAGCTTGCGAGAAGCTACTCTATCAGCGGGAAGCGTTTGAGCTCACCCCCGAGTACGTGGCTATCTACGAAAATGCGGCATGCAAAGCAGGCGGGCAATATTTTTGTCCTGAGATCGATCGCGACACCGCATCTGTGGGTCAATGAGTTCAAAACATAAGGTGGAAACAGCGGCATGACCGAACTCATTTCAATCGCAATTGGTTTACTCATCCTTTTATCTGCGCTCGGATTTCGGCTTGGTCCTAAAGCTGGAAAAGTCATGCAAATGCTGGCCAGAATTTTCTCCACTTTACTCTTCATCTCCTGTTTAGCTGCGACGATTGGTCTTCTTTACGTTGGAAGCCAAGCCCACTGGTCAAGTGATGGTCCTGGAATGGTTCTAGTGTTGATTGGAATCGCATTGTTCGGCGGCGGAACACTCGCGAGCGGCGCGTTCTGTCTCGCCGTATGGGGTGCAAAGCCACGTGAACCTGCAGTTGATCCACTTGAGTTTAGAAAAACGGAAATTTATTCTCCTTTTGGTTTGGCAAATAAGATTCCCGGAATCAGTGTCATCTCCGGATGGAAACCGTTTGTTGTCGCAGCTTTTTTGATCGGCGGGCCACTTGTCTCGCTTGCTAATAAAATGCCAACCATCTTTGCAAATTTATTGAAATCAGGCGTTTCGAAAGCATCAGCTACCACCTCCGCTTCCGCGGGCACCGCTGCGGGAAAAAAACGGCGAGTTGTCGATTTCTCGCAAGCCGCCAGTTCTCCCTTGCCGTCAGTTGCAAAAGGTCCTCGCTGGGTTCTAAAAATAGGCAATCAACTTGCTGTGCTGAGACTCGGACAGTTTACGCCAGAGTGGATTGTCCCGACTCAAACGTTTGTAGCTCATCGTACAATACCAACGTTTCAAAATCGTTTTATCGTTGTCGGGAGCTCGCCGGTTGAAGTGTGGGATTTGTCGCAGAGGAAAAAAATCTATTCGGCAACG
>JAYVND010000822.1:0-8447 GCA_043758635.1 Bdellovibrionales bacterium | reverse complement strand
AAAATAACGGCGCTCCAGAGCCGCCAGCGAATCAGTTTGGTGGCGCAACGCTCGAAAATGAGATCCCGAGCGTCGGATCGCAATCACCCTCTGCTCCGAATCCTTGCGGCCGACGTTGAATCAATACGTTACCTTTAGCGAGGAGTTGGCTTTGGCTCCCAAATTCAGATAGATGCGCCTGTATTCAATTCAATGCGATTGAAGCCCTATCGGTGAGATGATACTTAAGCTCATCCCTGGCTACGATTCGAGAGGTGCTTGTGACTCTGCTAAAATTCGGATTCATAGTTAGTATTAGTTTACTTGGATTTAGAGCTCGTGCAACGGATCTTGACGCATGGGTTAGCCAGAATGCAATTCATCTCGATAGTTTGGACTACTCAGTCGACCAACCGAAACTAGAAGCTTTTGACAAAGCTATTTCTGGCAAGCGCATTGTCTTTTTGGGCGAAGCTGCTCACTGGGTTCACGAAAAGTACGATTATCGCCTCATTCTTCTAAAACGGCTCATTGCTAAAGGATTTACGAACGTCGGAATGGAGATGGGCCTTTCTGACGCTCAACGAGTCGACAACTTCTTAGCTTCCGGAAAGTCGACCGATCTGGATCGTGTGGCATTGTATGGTTATCAGAGCCCTTATGTGCGATCGCGCGAAATTGCGGGGGCCTGTTCCGACAACAGCAAAGCCTATCCTCGCCTAGGCGTATTGTTTAAAGGTGAGGAAAGCTGGTTCTTTACGAAATTGCGAGAACTAGGCCAAGCGGCTCTTCCATCCACCGAGCGGGTACACTATTTCGGTTTTGACCTTGATATGGCTGTGGGAGGCGGGTACGAAGATATCGATAAAATCATCGGTGTTAGGAGTTTGAGGCCGAATTCCGCTCAATTTCTTGTGCTGGTGCATCCGCCAGCTCACGATCAGACTTCTGCTGAGATCGCTCGTCTTCAATCGGCACTCAAACTAATTGATGATCACCGAAGTTTGTTGATTAAGGAATTGGGAGCTGTGGATCTCAAGGCGATTCAGCTTGCTACCCGTGCTCTTCTCGGCAGCGTCCAGTTTCTCAATACCTTCTACTCACGTCCTTGTGACCCGTCAAAATTGGTAAAGTGGAATCAAGATTTGATGTCCGCCATGGCTGCGCGCGAGCGAATGATGTTTGAGATCATGCGGGAAAAGCTTGCAGAGCTCGGCCCAGATGCGAAAATTGTTCTTATGGGGCACGATTTTCACCTCAGTAAAGATCCGGGCAGCCTACGATTCACCGGAGCAGAAGTGCCGGATCCATACGCGCCAGCGATGTGGCCATCCATCGGTCAATATGTCAGCCAAACTCTTAAACTTCCGACTTTTTCGGTTTGGATGCAGCAATCGAAGGGTTTTCAGTCCAACATTGATTGTCCGCTCGCGGAATGCGCAATCAATACTGGACCGGATTTTGTGGGTCCGCTTCTAAAAAATGCTGGCCCTGTTTCGTTGCTACTCTTGAGCCATCCACTTGATCAAAGATTAAATCCGCTTAACAAGCGTCTGAGCTTTGCCGTCAATGGCGGAACGCATAGCGGTAACTTGACGGAGAACGCAGACGCCATCTTTTACGTTGAAACCGTCTCTGGGCTCAAACTAAGAACTCCATAAAATTTTACAAATCTTGTGCGCTTACAGAAGTAGTCAGCCATGATTCAGTGTGAATTCTCGTTCGGCTAAGTAGTGGACCCGTGTGCAAAACCAGGTCGCATTGCATTCGTCAATTTCGGCAGGGCTGCAGTTGAAAGGTTTCAACTCGGCATGTCGCCAGCTCACTTTGGTTTCAGGAATGGCTTGAACACGAACATCACGTTCCGGAGCAGATATTCGTGGCCATACAAGCTTTGCTGGCGCAGCATAAAGCACTCCCCATAGTCTCATCGTTGATCAATTTATTTGCGAGGCAATCTATCCGGAAACATCGTTTTTCCGATTTCAACGTCGAATTCGAGAATTGCAAGACCCGATTTCCAGTTGGCTATTCCCGAAACTTGCGATCAGGTTTTAATTCTTGGTGGTAAACAAAAACAATCAATAGAGAAAATTTAGACTTTTAAAAGTCGGTGCCAAAAATTCGTCGTGGAAACTGAGTGTGTATCTTTGCAAAGAGTTGAAGCATGAAGACAAGAATGTGTCAGATCTGCAAACGGCAGGAAACGACCGCTTTTCGAATCAAAATTGAAAAGGGTAAATTTTGGATTTTTGTTTGTACAGCCTGCTGCGAGGAGGCCAAAAAAAATCCAGCTTACAAGTACGGAGGCACCTGGAAGGGTACTAGGCATTGAGAGGATGGGCGCAGAGATAACGGGCTCGATGGTCGTTCGTAGACAGCGTCTCTCGAAAATAGTGCGGCTGGATTAGAGAACCTAGTGTCGGATGGCCATCCGAGGCGAGCATTGCTTCAGATCCCACATGGCTGGCAAACACATTCTTCGCTGTACCTATGATCGATAAGCACCATTATTTATATAGAGAAAAACTATGAGCGCATTGATTTAAATGAATTTACATCTGGCCTTTTCCAACTGACCCTATGGAAGCGGTCAACATCGCGCAATGGAACTCGTTTTTCTTTGTCTCTAACGAGCCGAGAAATGTCGAAATCGGAACATTGGTGTCGTTTTCAGAATGGAGAAATATGAGTCAAAAATCTGGATGCCCATTTCACAATAAAACTGCTACCGGCCAAGAAACATCAGTTGGAGATTGGTGGCCGCGAAGGCTCAAACTCGAAATTCTCAGTCAACATTCATCAAAGTCCAATCCGATGGGAGCCGGCTTTAACTATGCGAATGAATTTGGCAAACTCGATTTTGCAGCATTAAAACAAGATCTTGCGATACTAATGACCGATTCGCAAGATTGGTGGCCAGCTGATTTTGGCCATTATGGCCCTCTGTTTGTGCGAATGGCATGGCACAGTGCCGGAACCTATCGCACAGGAGACGGGCGAGGCGGTTCGAGACGTGGTCAACAGAGATTTGCTCCATTGAATTCTTGGCCCGACAACGTCAATCTGGACAAGGCTCGTCGACTGCTTTGGCCAATTAAACAAAAATACGGTCAGCAAATTTCTTGGGCTGACCTTTTAATCCTGGCGGGAAACGTTGGTCTAGAGACAATGGGATTCAAAACCTTTGGTTTTGGCGGTGGGCGCGAAGACACTTGGGAGCCCGACCAAGACGTCTATTGGGGATCAGAAAAAAAGTGGCTGGGAAGTGATGAACGTTACAGTATAGGGTCACCTGGAGTTTCCGAGGATCACGCAGTCCTTGTGAAGGACGACGATAGCGAAATTCTGCATTCTCGCGATCTCGAAAACCCGCTGGCTGCGGTCCAAATGGGACTGATTTATGTTAATCCCGAGGGGCCTGATGGAAATCCAGATCCTCTGCTAGCGGCAAAGGACATCCGTGAAACGTTTGCTCGCATGGCAATGGGTGATGCTGAGACTGTTGCCTTGATTGCAGGCGGGCACACGTTTGGCAAAACACACGGAGCAGCTACAGCCGACCATGTCTCAAGTGATCCAGAAGCGGCCGCCATTGAAGAGCTTGGTCTTGGTTGGATGAACAGCTATGGAAGCGGGCATGGATCTGACACAATCACCAGCGGTCTAGAGGTGACATGGACATCGACGCCAACGAAATGGGGAAACGAATATTTCGAAAACCTTTTTAAGTACGATTGGGAACTTACAAAAAGTCCGGCCGGGGCGCACCAGTGGACAGCGAGGAACGCTTCCCATTTTATTCCCGATGCGTTTGATTCAAAGAAACTTCACTTACCGACGATGCTAACGACTGATATTTCTCTTAAGGTCGACCCTATTTACGAAAAAATATCACGCAAGTTTCTCGCGCACCCCGAACAGTTCGCGGACACCTTCGCGCGAGCGTGGTTTAAATTAACTCATCGAGATCTAGGACCTCGCACGAGATACCTCGGTCCAGAGGTCTCGCCGGAAATTTTGATCTGGCAGGACCCTATTCCAGCCGTCGACCATCCACTCATAGATCAGCTAGACGAAAAATTGTTAAAAACAAAAATTCTTGCGAACGATGTTTCGATTTCGACTTTGGTGTCGACTGCGTGGGCGTCAGCTTCGACCTTTCGAGGCTCAGATCTGCGGGGAGGCGCGAATGGTGCCAGAATTTGTCTTGCTCCCCAGAATGCTTGGGAGGTCAACGACCCGCTTAAATTGGCAAAAACCTTAGATGTGTACATTGAAATTCAAGCCGATTTCAATAATTCAGCGAGCCGTGGGCAAAAAGTGTCAATAGCGGATTTGATCGTGCTTGGCGGAAATGCTGCGATTGAAAAAGCTGCGCAAAATGGTGGGGTATCGATTCAAATTCCGTTCTCGCCTGGAAGAATGGATGCGGTCCAAGCTCAGACTCATGCACATTCATTCGACGCTCTCGAGCCGCGTGCAGATGGCTTTCGAAACTTTGCCAAAACTCAGTTCGCAGTTCCTGCCGAGGAATTATTGTTAGATCGTGCTCAGCTTCTAACTCTGACTGCGCCAGAGATGACCGTATTGGTCGGAGGTCTTCGCGTCTTAAACGCGAACGCGGGTGACGTCGCCCACGGTGTGTTCACGACGAAAAAGGACACACTGAGTACGGATTTCTTCGTTAACCTGCTCGACATGGATACGGGATGGTGCGAGTTGAAGAACCAGAGAGGTATATACGAAGGTTTTGAACGAAAAACCAAAGTGAAGAAATGGACCGCAACTCGAGCAGATCTTGTCTTCGGGTCGAACGCAATATTGCGTGCGATATCAGAAGTGTATGCGAGCGCCAACGGAACTGAGAAGTTCGTGCATGACTTTGCTGCGGCTTGGAGTAAGGTCATGAGTCTCGATCGATTTGATTTGAAATAGCAGACTCCCAAGATCTTGCGGCCGAGCGTGGCGTCGCATTCTCGGGAAAAGCCCAACAGATGCACCACTGGGTTGCAAATAATTTCGACTAGAGATGCCGACCAGTCGAAACGGAAGCGAAGTTCGGTGGCGGATCCTCGCAC
This sequence comes from Bdellovibrionales bacterium, assembly GCA_043758635.1. Taxonomy (GTDB): domain Bacteria; phylum Bdellovibrionota; class Bdellovibrionia; order Bdellovibrionales; family JAMPXM01; genus JAYVND01. Next base: position 3,387 of record JAYVND010000822.1, on the reverse strand, counting down.
ACTCAGATCCTCTAAACGTACGTGATCTTGCGAAAATCTTCTGTCGGAGCAAACCTTCGTGAACAGGAGGCGCAATTTCAGGGGTTGGCCTGGGTGCTGTGAAAAAGGGCGACGTCTCGGACAAGGTTTTCAATATTAAACAGGTGACCTTCCAAAGCAACCGCATGAGCACAGCCTCTCGGGACTTCGCCTGACCGGAAGTGAGCGGCAGCCGTCTTTGCGTGTGCAACAGCCTTCTCAAGCTCTAGAACCATTTTTTCAAATCGCGCTGCTTGTGCCTCAAGATTTTCATTCAAGGAATTCCTCCTTACTAAAGCTTTGGACGTTATTCTTTCATCAAGTCAAACGCAACGGTAGCAAAAGTAACAGTTCGTTCTGAAGCCTGATTTTGAGCTCTCAGGATACTCCAGTCACCAATTGGCCGACTACAGAGGCTCAACTAGGAATCTTGCTCCAGAGTTTGACTGCTATAATGGTGGTCTTGGCGTCTTAACGCTTGTTCACTGTTTGCACGGTTGATAATTTGAATAAATGAAAAAGTTTTTTCTTGCTGCCGCCGCCGTTTGGACTTTGTTGATGCTCTCCTACAACTTGCTAAAATCTTATCCCGCCCTGCCGATGCTCGGCTCTTTTCATGCTGACTTTTCTTTGCAAGGTCGTTTCCTCTTAGGCTCCTTGGAAAAAATTAAACATTGGTTTTTCTACTCAACATTGTTCTGTTTTGTATGGCGTGGAGCGGGTAAACCGCAACTCGCCTTTGCAGCTGTTTTTATTGTCGGCTTGTTAGGGGAGATTGAAGAAGGATTTTTCGTCGGTGAGGCGGCTCGGCTGACTGATGTAGTTGCAAATATGGCTGCCGCATCTGTCATGTACTATATATTGAGTCGAAATCGCAGAAAAAAATCAGCGGTGCTCAATTAGTTTCCAAACGGGAATGTCATCTTGAATGCGGCCGCCTTTTTGCAAAGTACGAAGTGCCGAATGAGCTTGTAATCTACGCGGTCACGCAACGGAGGTGAGGCGCAATTTATTTAAAGTCCGAGCTGTTTTCGATATTTAAAAAAACTGCGACGCTTGAAACCGGTACGACGCTCAAACTCTCTGACTTGATCCGCGACGTTCAGGTTCGAAGCAGTCAGTTTTTTGATCACGGCAAATGGCAGCTCGCTCGGTAGAGATAACAATCGGTTTCTCTCAACCGCCAGTTTCTCCCAAGAATCCGGATTATGAACCGCGATCTCATAGGCTTTCTGAAGACTGCGGTAACTGATCGTCTTGAACGTCTCCTCATTTAAATTTTGCAAAAGACCATTTAATACACGGCTTGCGATCTTCTGATCGGGGAACCGACTTGAATCGCTCGCAGCAGATTGAAGAAATTCGCGCGTCTCATCAAGTGATGGCTCGATCTTAATGTCGAGGCTGCGATTCTTCACTGCATCAGCATGGGAGCCTTCAGGGAAAGCGTTGACCGCTAAAATTATTTTTCCGGTGAAGACAAATTCTTCCGCCGCTGACCGGTCAGTCGTTGATGTCCATCGCACTACCCGCCCCCGTCCAGGCTGCTCCCAGGTTGCAGATTTTAGCAGCGCCATCGCAAGTGGACTTGCAAGCAGTCCCGCAGTGTCGTCGGCCAGGATTAGTTTTGAAGAATTGTCGTGCAGATAGTTGAAGAATCCTAGCGGTGTCGTAAAGGCGCCGAGAACAGCTGGCTCGATTTCCAGCTCCTCCAGAGCTCCGTAAATAGATGTTGTCTTACCCACTCCCGCGCGGCCCTCAATTAGGAGCAGGTGAAAATGTTGGCTCTTCATAACGGTTCTGACTTGGGCTTTAATTCTATCTACGAGTGTCATGGACGAGAATTTTACAGGACGCAAATCAAGAGCTCTACCCATATTTGTGCGCGCGCACTAATTTACATAGTTGTACCAAATCTTGACTCCTCGAGATCCGAGAGCGGCGGCTGCGCTCGATTCAATCCGTTCTTTGCTTCGCGATATTTTGGTGAATTTTCGTGGCGTTAAGCATGCGGCATAAATTTACTCTTGTAAGAAATCGTCCTCGAACCATGGAGCGCCAGCCAACTGATCCTCGGCTGGTTGCACGCACTCCCACGCACTAGCAGTGCGCCTCGAAAACGGCGGCTCTCCCTCACGCAGCGGTCTGACTCAAAAGCGAATTTATTTATCAGAACCATCATCTAATTTTATCAGTCAGCCAGCAGAACGCCGCGTTTTCCGCGAACGATAGTCGCCGATGTTGGATAAGTTACAACGCAGTTTCAATTCTAATAGAAATGATAACGAGAAGGGACGATGAGTGGCTTTTTTGAGCCACGGCATTGCCGATAAAATCCGCGAAATCACTCAACTTTTTATTTCGACTGTCCACGCGATGTTGTTTTGAGAAACTTTTGCAGTTTGATTCAGTCTACAAACCGCCTGATTTCAGGTTCAACTCAACTCTACTCGTTTCTGCAAACCAATTTTGATTTATCGATGGTGGCACTTTTCTTGAAATGTCTCTTCCCCTCGGAGGGCTGACTCACGTGAAGCACAATTTCCTGTTTGTAGATGATGACCCATTGATTCGAAAGACTTTTAAGGCCGCCCTCGAGGAGGATGGGTTTTTCGTTAAAGCAGTTGCAAATGGCTACGAGGCGATTGCTCATATCAAACAGAAGACAGCAAAGTACTCCCTAGTTCTCGTCGATAAAAACATGCCCGAATTTTCCGGACCCGAAGTTATTCGGGCCATCCTTGATATTGATCCAACACTTACGCTCGTAGGCTTCTCTTGTGATCCGTCAGATGAGGCGCATAATAGTTCACTTGAAGCTGGCGCGTTGACATTTATTCAGAAAGACATCGGACACAATAAGCTGATTGGCATATTGCATCGGCTTTGCCGCGACGTAGAAAAGCGAGAGAAGAAACTGGAGCCTGTGCCAGAGAGTGAACGCCAAAAACTGATTGCGAGCGTAGGCATGGCGGGCGTCTCCGAGCATCTCGCCGATGTGGCTCGAATGATTCATAAACTGGCTCCCGCGCAGGAAACGGTGTTGATTCGCGGCGATAACGGAACCGGCAAAGAGCAAGTGGCGCGAGCGCTCCACAGCCTATCGAGTCGCAGGCTTGGTCCATTCATCGCCGTCAATTGTGCGGCAATCACAAAGTCGCTTCTAGAAAGTGAACTTTTTGGACATGAAAAAGGTGCGTTCACCGGCGCCGGGGCTGCGAAATCCGGCTTCTTCGTCGCCGCAAACGGCGGTACGATATTCTTAGATGAGATAGGCGACATGCCGGCTTCCTCCCAGGCTGCCCTTCTCAGAGTGTTACAGTCTCGGGAGGTCACGCCTGTCGGCTCTTCGCAGACGAAAAAGATCAA
>JAYVND010000821.1:0-2700 GCA_043758635.1 Bdellovibrionales bacterium | reverse complement strand
CACTCTCTCGACGGGTACTTACGTCTTTTCGATCCTTTCGCTTCCACTGGCAACTGTCCCCTGGACCACGTGGGCGCTTCCTGCCCTCGGATTATTAGGAATTGGGTTTTTCAACTTTACGGTGAGTTTCACTCTTGCACTCATGGTTGCAATTCTTTCACGCAAGATGCCGATCGCGTGGCTTCGTGTGTTTTTCCGAAATTTTGGGAAGAGTTTCTTAATGCAACCTTCGATGTTCTTTTACCCCACATCGCGAAGCGAGCGAGATGATCTCTTAGTGACGGATGGTGAGCTCACCACCGAAAAACACGCAGCTATTGAACACGGCAAAACGACGTCTTTTTGACAGTGTCCCTTTGAGGGAGTTCCTCAAAGGGAATCCCTGATCCCCCTAACTGAGCGCACCATCTGAGATCATTATTAAAGTGCATGACTGAAGTGCATGATTTAAGTGCACTTGCTGAACATGCTCGGTGTTGGATCATGAGCGATCCGCCACCGATCTAGAGACATTTTTCACGTTTTGACCATAAATCAGATCGAGATTTACTTTCCCTCTTCTGTGCGCGCAAACTCGTGGGTATGAACAAAACACCAGAATTTCGAGCTCCACCTGAGAACGTGCGAAACTTTAAAGTCCCCGTTTCAACGATTATTAAGTTGATCGCGGCGGCGCTGATTGTTCTGGCTGTTTGGCATCTCTGGGATTACGTGATGTTGCTCTTCGTTGCGATGCTTGTCGCAGTTGCGCTTGATCAGCTGGTTGAACGCATTTGCCGAGTTCCATACACAAAAATTTGTATGCCGCGTTTTGTCGGTATCGCGGTGGTGGCACTTGGCACGGGTGCACTCTTCGCACTGTTGGCGCTGGTTGCAGCGCCAACGATGGTGGAGCAAATTTCTTCGATGGTGCAGAGCTTGCCAGGCGCGGTCGACAAACTTCTCGGCCAATCCAACCTGCCCTATGCTCACCAGCTTCAAACTGCGATTTCAAACTTCACATCCGGCAAAGGGGCCGCACCCGTTGGTGCGGTGGGCGACGTGACACCTTGGATGGGAAGAATTCTCGAGCTCGGACAAGCGGCGGCTGGTAGTATTACTTCTGTTTTATTGATTTACGTTTTTACCCTCTACTTTTTGATTGAGGGCCGCGAAACGTATCAGTGGATTGCTGATTTCTTTGAAGGTGAGACCCGCGCAAAAGTTGACACGACTGCTGACACGCTCAAACCAGTCATCTCAGCCTTCGTCATTGGCCAGTTGATATGCACCGTGCTTTGCGCGATTTATGCTTTTACGACGCTCTCTCTTCTACACGTACCCGCGCCGATGATGCTTGCGGTCCTCGCAGGACTCTTTGATATTTTGCCGATCATTGGTGTTATTGCCTTCACTGCACTTGCAGCAATCATGGCTTCAACCGTGTCTCTTGCGACGGCGGGAATTGTGGTGGGTCTATATCTCGCTTACCATGTATTCGAATCTTACATTTTGCTGCCAATCATCTACGGCAGCAAACTTCGCTTGTCGGGTCTCGTCGTGTTGCTCTCAATTCTTATTGGCGCAAGTTTAGGCGGGATCATTGGCGCCATTGCGGTTTTGCCAATCGTTGCGTCTTACCCTGCGATCGAAAAAATTTGGTTGCGTCGGCAACTCGGTCAGGGCGTCATCGATCGCCATGCTCCTGTCGAAGAGCAAGTCGACGCGGCTGCAAAGAAGACAGCTGCAGATCGCAAGCTCGAGAACGGAATCCATGCCGAAGACGCCGCTCCCATCGTGAAAACGACTTCTGTCAATAGCTCACAGTCCATTTTAACGAATTAATCTGGTGAATGAATCTGGTGAACGGTTCTAACGAATCACTCTGGCGAATGAGTCGACTTTGGGGTTTCAGTAGAGGTCGCTCGAAGTCAGCAATTAATTCTTCCAATTCCCGCGCACGTGACGTCTTATGAATGAGACGTCTGTTTCAACGGGGCACGCTTGAACGCATCAATCAAATTTGATTTTAACCCGCTACTCACGTACTCGCACCCTGTGAGCCGAACCAAGATCGCTTTGAACTGCGCCGGATTTTTCGCCGTGCTTACAATTGGATTCGCTGCCAGAGCGAAACCTTTTCCAGATTGCGTCATGAATTCTCGTGAAACGGCGCGAGTTTGTCGCAATGCCGATCCTGATATTCGCGAAACAGCGAACTCTAAATTTGATCTCTATCTTCCCGCCCATCCGCTCGAGCACGACACCTTTCGACCCATTTTTGTGATTCATGGCGGTTGCTTCACCAGTGGCGACAAATCCGATGTGGCAACTGTCTCTGAGCTCTTCGCACGAAATGGATTTGCAGCTCTTGCCATCAATTACACTTTGGCGAATGATCAGGCCGGAAATTTATCAAGCAGTTATCCCGAAGTGTTGGACGACCTTCGTCGACAGCTGAAATGGGTGGAATCGAAGGCTGCATTTGATATGAAAATTCGAACGGATTGGATTGGAGCATATGGAGAATCGAGTGGCGGAACACTCGCCGCCTATCTTGGTACTCGGCATCTCAATGCTGCCGTCCCACTCTCGCGGGCTTCAGTTCATTCCGTCGCAGATTTTTTTGGTCGAATTGATCTCACGCGCCCGCAGCCTTCAAAAAAAGGTACGGATTGTGCCCTCAAGTTTCTCAATGCCAACCGCGCATCCGAGTTAAGT
>JAYVND010000820.1:0-8471 GCA_043758635.1 Bdellovibrionales bacterium | reverse complement strand
AATGAGCGCACTCGTGCATCCTGTTCGAGGAAAGCTCGAGAAGGTGGCTTAATTTTAACACTTCCTACTGCCGAATGAAGTTGGGTGTGACTTCGACCCGCATGTCCTGAGCTCGCCACTGAATTAGAGGCGTCGCCGAGAGCGCTATCGAGAGCGCTATCGAGAGCGCCACCCGGTCCGCCACCAGTCGTACGACTCGCGCTGTGACTGACTTTTTTCGGAGCGCAAGCTCGAACGACTGTGATGCACTCCTGCAAAAGTTCGAGAGCTTCTGCTCTAAATGTAAATGGGAGTAGTTTTGCGTCGTCGCGCATTTGCTCAAGAATAAATGTGGATAGTGAAGGAGAGTAGCTGTCCATCGCCCGAGACGGCAAATTATGAGCCTCGTCGATCACAAGATTCGACTTTCCAGTTTGATCAACCACAAGCCCCCCGAGTCGTGACAGGGCCGATCCGGGAGAAAATACATAGTTGTAGTCACAGATTACGGCATCGGCGTCATGGGCGGCGGCAATCTGAAGCTCGAAAGGACAAACTTCATACTCCTCCCCCATCTTCCGAAAAGTTTTACTGTTGAGAACTTTTTTTCGCGCAAGCTTTTCGATCAGGTCGTTTTCGGCAACTTTGCTGTAATGTTCATTGGCGTATTCGCAGAAATCTGGATTGCATATGGGCTCGTTCTTGAGGCAAATTTTGCTCTTTGCCGTGATCGTCAACGATTTGATTTTAGCACCACAATTTTGCATCCGGGTAATCGCATCTTCGGCGACGGCATGTTGACTGTTCTTCGGTGTTGCGTAAATCACCCGTTGTCCACGCGCCATTGCCTCGCGGAGAGTTGGAAAGAGAACGCCGATTGTTTTCCCAAGTCCGGTAGGGGCTTGTATTTGCATCGGTACTTTTTGATTCATGCCCTGTTCAATACGCTCGATCAATTCCACTTGCCCAGCTCGAGGCTTTAAAAATGGGAACTCAAGCTTTGTTGACGAATCGCGGCGACGTTTGGCGGTCTTCTCCGCGCGTTTTGCCTCTTCGATCAATTCATTCATTCTTGAGTCGAACCATTTATCATACGACTTGAAATCGAAATCGACTTCAATCTCGCTTGTCTCGCCGTCGCGGCTCGAAATCAGCTGTAGAATGAGCTTCGGGATTTCTCCCGTTTTCTTAAAGTGAAAGTAGCCGTAAGTGCGTAACTGTAAGCAATAAGGGTGTGCTCTTTCGCTCAATCGAATTTTTCGTGCGAGCTCGTAGATGTTGAAACTACTTTTGATCTCTTCGATTTTTGTTGGTTTATCTTTCGCGCCTGCCATGTCTTCACGAAGAAAGATCCCATCGATGCGACCTTGGATTGTAAAGTCGAAATCACCCCCAGGCACCGTGTAAGTTGTCGGCACTTCTGCGCGATAATTCGAAAAATCCAGAAGTCTTTGCTTCTGAAAAGCTTGATGAATTTCGATGCCAGTTTCGGCTCCGCGAGAGAAGCCAGAATAAATGTCGATGCTACCAACTCGAGGGGACGGTAGTGAAAATTCAACGATTCCAATCGAGACGGGCTTGAGTGATTTGGCCAATTTTTTCATTCGCTTTAAAGCTTGAGTAACATTTCGATGTTGCAACGAGAGTAATCAGGATGCTCACCGAGGTGAACCGTTTCAAATCCGTGCTTTTTATACAATGAAATCGCCGCTTCTAGAACGGTGTTTGATAGAAGTGTGATGCTGGTTGCACCTTTGCTTTTAGCCCAGGCAATCGCAACAGCCATGAGCATGTCGCCGATTCCACGGCCGCGCATTGGGGGCGAAACGGCCATCTTTGCAAGCTCAAACGAATTGTCACCGTGTGGCACCATCGCACATGTTCCAACGGGACGACCGTCGTCTCGCACAAAAAAGATTTCTCCGCCCGGCGCCAGAATAGATTCGTAAGGTTGCTCGAGCTGTTTGAGATCCATCGGTTCAACAACAAAATAGTGTTTGATCCATTGGCGATTGAGCTGCACAAATTCTGGTATGTATTCTGGATCGAAAGTGCAGACCGTCAGTTCGCCCATGGTTGGCTCCTCTCTAATTGCCTTTCAGCATTTGCAGTGTGTTTCGGATTTCGTCAAGTCCGCCGCTCTTTTTTAAATAAAGTGTAAACACAGCAATGACGATCAGAGCAATCACGAGCGGGACAATTTTTTCGTTACCAGAGTCTTTTGTGGCCATCTCAAAATCCTATTGCACGCCATGTTTCAAAACAATCTGAATTGAGCGGTTGAGCGTTGACTGAAATCCTGATTATCTTGAAGAATGAAAGTTCAATCCGCGCTTAAGAATTCCGGCGAAACCGTCCTAAAATCCATTTTATTGAACGGTCTTAGAGCGATTCGAGTCCTCCCGTTGCTCCAGATGGTAATTCACTTGCCATCAGTCGGTCATGCGTCTGAAGCCGTGATCATCAAAGCAAAAGGTCGACAAGCAATTGTTCAATTCCCGGCGGAGTTTGTACCGAAAACTGGTGCCCGGATTGAGGTGGGCCCCGCAACCGAAGGTCTCAGCAATGCGGCGATTGATGCCGAATCGGGCGGCCGTCGACCTCACCTGATAGCCTTGTCGATGAATATATCGTCACTTTCATTAGCCACAACTTCGGGCTCATCGACGACGACCACGGGATCGACCAATCTCGGACTGTCAGGTCAATACGGTTGGAACTTTGAAACGATTGAGGTTGGTCCGTTGGTGAGTCTCGCGTACAAAAGTTCCAGTGGCTCGAGTGCGACTACCATCTCTGGCGGTGGCTTTTTTGATTACGACTTTTTGCCGAATGTTCCGACAGCGAATTTAGTGGTGGGGCTCGGGACACAGCTTTACGTCGGCCATAACTCTGTATCCAGTGGCGCTTCGAGCTCGAGCTTTGGAGTGCTGGGTGGCGGTCAACTCAAGTGGTTTTGCCTTAGTCATCAAACTGCATTGCGGGTTGATGCACTGGCCGATTACGAGCGCGCCTCGGGGACGATCACGACGACACAGACTGGATTTCTGCTCAAGGGCGGCCTTCAGTATTATTTTTAATTTTGATTCGTCGTGCGCGATTTAAAAAAAGAAGTGAATGCTCGAATTGGGGAAATCACCACTTCTTCAAACTTTGCTTCCAGTTGACTCAGACGTTCGTTAAGTTGAAAAAGCGTAGAGTGCTCTCGGAAATCGATCCAGAAGATCGGCTCGGTTTGAAGTCGAATCCAATCGTCGTTCAAAGAAACATCAGCATTGTCCACGCGCGGCCGGCTCCGTTTTGGAGCTTTGACGGCGCCGCTATCAGTCCAAGGACGAGCCGTGATTGATCTTCTATAAATGGATTTCATTTTTATTGATGGGGCAGTGGCTTCGGCATTGATCACTTCGGGGACTGACGCGGTGGTCACTGCAGACTTTGCCATTAGCGGACTTTCAACTTCCGTTCCCGGCTTCGCGCCCAGACTTTTTTCAGACGCCGCACCAATTGGCAGCGGCCTTGCCACAGCATGAACTCTTCGTTTCTTATTCAAATCGCCGAGTCCAACTGACATTTAAAACTCCTTTTTAAAACGCCATTCCCAGTTCTTAATTCTTAATTCCAAATTCAGGACTCTCAATTCCCAAGCTGACTTTGGTTCGCTGTCGTGTCATTAGCACTTCGGTGTACCTGGTTCTTTGCGATCGTTCGAACCAATGTTTCTTCCGCAACTGCGATTGGGTGTGCAAGAATTTTTATCCAAATCTCTTTGAGAATACTGATCATCTCTTCGCCAGGAGTTGAGGCTGGCGCGTGTTCAGGAAGTGAGACTTTCAGAGCCACGGCCTCTTCGCCTTGACTGCTCTCGCGAATGGCGCCCTCTATGCAATTTGGCAGCTGATCCCGGTACCACTGATATATTTCTTGGCTCAGTTTGCGCCCTGTTGCAAGGCGCGTGGGGACGAACACATGAGTGAAGTGAGTCTGCAAATCGCCACAAAATTCATTAATAAGCCCTTTAAAAGCACGGAAGTTTCGGAAATTATTGATTTTGCATTCGAGAGGCGAAATGAGCACGTCACTTGCGACCAGTGCGTTTGTGATCAAGCGATTCCAGTTTGGGGAGCAATCCATTAAGATGAGATCAAATTCTTGCTTGAGCGGAGCAATCACTTTCTCTTTGAGCCAATACTCTCTGCGATTGCGATGAACAAGATTTTGCTCCATTGCCACCAGTTCGGGAGTTTCAGGAATATAGAAAAGTGTCGGCAAATCCGTCGGCTGAATCAGATCTTGGAGACCGCAGGCGCTGGAGTAGAGATCAGCAAGGCCTCGTGTTGCGTCTATTTTTTCGATAGCAGTAACAAAATCATCGGCCGCATCGTGAGTGGCATCGGGTTTATCTGTGCTACCGCCATCCCCATCGTCCACACAGAGGTTTGCGGTGATATCACCTTGCATATCAAGACCGACCACGCAAACACGGATTCCGTGAAGCGCTGCCATCCTCGCTAAATTAAAGGTCAGAGAGGATTTTAGAACCCCACCCTTGGTGACAAAAATTCCAACCGCAATGGGGTGAGTTGGCTTCTTCATAAACCCAACTTGTTCACCCAATCGAGGCATCTCCAGCAACGACCAGGATTTTAGCGTGCGCGTGCCACCGCTTTTACCGACAGCTCGAGCAAATGAAGGAAGACATTCTTCTGTCAATCCGCACTCAAGCAATCGCTCTGGTAATTGCTCAGGTGTCAGTCCAAAAATGCTCAGTGCTTTTTTTAGGTTGAAAAGCCCATTAGACATTCGTCCTCCTTCATTCGCATTCGGCCGAAGCAGCTCAATTGAGCAGGATCAAAGATGCGAGAGTGCGGTTCTCAAATCATTGATGATGTCGTCCACATTTTCAATTCCTAAACTCAGTCGAATGAGTCGTGGCTCCACTCCACTTGCAGCCAGTTTCTCAGCAGGGATCGCTGAGTGAGTCATAAATCCCGGAACTTCAATCAAAGTTTTTGTCAAACCTAAGCTCACCGCAAGTGTGATCGTGTAGGAGCGGGTTGCAATAATGTTCACGAACTTCTGACACTTCTTCATATTGCCTTTGACCATAAACGAAATCATGGTGCCCGGAGCAAACTCGCCTTCGGGCGAGCGCAGAAGAGTTTTTGCAAGCTTCAATTGCGGATAAGAACTGAGGCCCGGATAAATCACACGCTCTACTTTTTCGTGGTCCTCTAAGAATTTTGCAACCTTCATCGCATTGTCTTGTTGCTGCTGAAATCTCAAAGCGAGCGTAGGAATTCCATGCACTGTGATATGCCAAGCCGCTTTCGGATTCATAATCGCGCCGAAATCTTTGCGCGCGAGTTTGAGGTTTTTTTCAAACTCTTTGCGCGTCATCACCGCTCCGCCCATCTCTGTTCCAAAGCCGGAGATGTTTTTCGTCAAGCTTTGCACAACGATATCCACACCCAACTCGAGAGGGCGAAGGCCCCAGGGCGTCGGAAATGTGTTATCGACAATGATCACAATCTGTTGGTCACTTGGTCTTTCGCGATTGATTTTTCGAACTTCGCGCACGATGGATGGGAAGTCAGCGATCTCAAGACTCGGATTCGTCACGGCTTCGAAATAGAGCACGCGAACTTTATTATCAGAGAGAAGCTGACGATGCTCAGCAGAGTTGATATCAATAAAAGTTGTTTCGACTCCAAAACGTGGGAGCCAGCTTGTGAACAAGCTATATGTGCAACCGTATAGAGTTCGGTGAGAAATAATTTTTTGCCCTGAGCGAACGACTGATAGAATTGCCGCAGAGATCGCGCCCATGCCGCTTCCAAATGAGACGGCGCACTCGGCGTGCTCCATAGAAGCAAGTTGTTCTTCGAGCATCATCGTATTCGGTTCATCAAGGCGGTCATAAATCAAAATTCGCGCATCATCTTCGCCGAGTGCGTCGCTGCCGAAAGCCATGAACCCCTGGGCACCGCGCTCTAGAGACTCGAGACGGAAGGTTGTATTCGCCGTCATCGGCGGAATCAAGTGGCGTGAGAACTCCCAGGCCGCCGAATTCGTCTTTCCATGGACAAGCTGAGTGCGGCGTGAGGCCGACTTCTGATGACCGAAGGTCTCTTTCTTGTTTGCACCACTCTCGTTAAATGAAGAGACTGTCGGTTGTTTTTTAATTTTTGCAGCTAGTGTGACCATCGCGCCGGCGTTACGTGCGTTTGTCGGAGCAACTGGCTTTAGGATGGCTTTTGCTTTTGAAGATGCTGATTTGACTGACGAAGTATTTTTGATTGCTGCCGCTTTGGTTTGCTGGCGTGTGGTCTTGCGTCCCAAGTGATTCCCCCGTTTTATGGCCTTTAATAAAGGCCATCTGAATGAGGTCACGCTAGCATCGCTGTTGCAGATTTGTTAAGCAGTTAAGCAGTTAAGTGGTTAAGTGGTTAAGTGGTTAAGCAATTATGTCAGTTGAGTCGGTTCATGGGGAGCTGGACGATTTTTTTGGTAGCTCCTTAACCAGTGTCCCGAAAAGTAGTATGCCATACTTGCGAACATCGATAGCCCAAAGCTGAAAGCAACTGCGTACCAAACACCCGACACCGATTTTAAATGCTGAGCGAGATAGTAGGCGCCGGGCACTCGAAAAATCCAAAGACTGATAAGTGAGATGATCGTTGTCGCAAGTGTTGCGCCAGAACCGTTGATAACTCCACTGCTGATGAACATAAAAGCAAAAAAGATATAAGACGCACCAACGATATGAAGATAGCTTGTGCCCATTTGAAGGACGGCAGGATCGGTAATAAAAATCTTGAGAAGAGTTGTCGGAAAAAGTTCGACGATCAGTGAGAGGGTTAGAGTAATTCCGCCGGTGAAAATGCAACCCCATTTGAATATCTCTCGCACCCGATCCAATCTGCCTGCTCCTAGATTCTGACCTGTGATGGTGGAGATAGCCATGCCAAATGACATGGCTGGCATGAAGACAATCATGTCGATTCGCGAAGCGGCTCCAAATGCGGCAGTCGCAAGTTCACCAAAACTATTGACGATGCCGGTGATCAGGACCATCCCAATTGAAAGCAGGCATTGTTGAATAGAACTGGGTAGACCGATGCGAATGGTCTTCATCGTGATCGCACCGAGGTGTCGAGCTCTGGGCCAGCGAAGTGAGATGGACGCGTCGGAACGATTCAAATAAATCGAGATGCAAATGAGTGCAGCCGTTTCAGAGAAGAGTGTCGACCAAGCTGTTCCATTGAGACCAAGTTTTGGAAAGCCAAACCAACCAAAAATTAATACGGGGTCTAGGGCGGCGGTCAAAAGAACAGACCCGAATTGAAAATAGAGCGGAGTTCGAGAGTCACCCACGCCTTGAAGCATGCTTCGAATCAGGAACATCCCAAAGGCTAATGGAAGTGAGAGCAAAAAGATTCTTAAATAATTCACGGCGATTGGTAAAAGATCGGGCGGCGTGTTCATTGCGCCAAGAATCTCTGGCGAGAAGATCCAGCCTAAGACTGCAAAGATAAAACTGACTCCAAAAACCAGAATAACCGAGCTGTCAGTGATTTTTCGAAGCTCATCGAATTGCTTCGCTCCATAAGCCTGCGAAATAAGTATATTGGTTGCGAGTGTCATACCGAGACCAAATCCAAAGACCACAAAGATGACGGGAAAACTTACCGTTACGGCTGCAAGCGCTTGAGTGCCTAAAAATTGCCCAACCCAGATCGCATTGACAAAGCTATAAGCTGTCTGGAGAAAGCTGCCGATCAACATCGGCAACGAAAAGGCCCAGATGTGGTTGGGAATGCTGCCGGTTGTGAGATCAGTACCGAATTTTGCCATATCTTACGATTATTTCACCGCGCTTTAGAGTCGCCAAGGCCGGAATAAGAAGTATCGTCTGAAAATAGATGGCTTGTGGGTTCAGCCTGCGATTGTGAGTCGCAAGCGTCAATTGGTGCGCGTGGAAACTACGAAAAATAGCTGTCAAAGTGATCAGACCATCGAGGATGACGGAGGACTATTTTATATTATTCGGTTTGATTATGAAATAGAGAAAAAAATTGGCGGAGCAGGCGAGATTTGAACTCGCGGTAGGGGTTTACCCCCTACGACAGTTTAGCAAACTATTGGTTTAAGCCACTCACCCACTGCTCCGAAATCGACTGAGGCTAGACCATGCCACAGCGATTCGGGTAAATCAAGTTTGATTCACCCATGCGCTCTCGCTTCGGCTAGTAATTCTCTGGGAACATCTCGCGCTCCACGGTCTCGATGACCGTGTGGATAATTTTAATGTGCATCTCTTGAATGCGGTCTGATGTTTGAGCATCGACAACGATTGCGAGATCAGCGAGCCCCTTGAGCTTTCCGCCATCTTTTCCCAATAGGGCCACGGTTTTTACGCCTTTCGCGCGAGCGGCCTGAAAGGCCCGAATCACGTTCTCCGAATTGCCGCTCGTCGAGAGCCCTACAAG
>JAYVND010000819.1:0-2705 GCA_043758635.1 Bdellovibrionales bacterium | reverse complement strand
TTCCGTCGCCGCCGAGCAGTGACAACTGGATGGGCACTGACGAGAGCGGCCGGGACGTGACCTCGCGACTGCTTTACGGGTTTCGTTACAGCTTTAGTTTTGCCATTGGTGTGTGGTTCATTTCAAGCATCATCGGGATGGTGCTCGGTGCGTGGATGGGATTTAAAGGCGGGTGGGTCGACCTCGTTGGTCAGCGTGTGATCGAGGTTCTCGAATCACTTCCGTACCTGATGATTTTGATCACACTTGTCTCGATCTTTACGCCGACTTTGATGCTTTTGATTTTGCTCGCCGTCTTTTTCGGTTGGGTCACGGTATCGCTTTACTTCCGCGCGGAGTTTCTGAAACTTCGGAAGCGTGAATTTGTCGAAGCCGCTCGCGCACTGGGCGGCCGCACGCCACGATTGATCTTCGGGCATATCCTTCCAAACTCACTCACGCCGTGGATCACGATCAGCCCGTTTTTGATTGCGGGCTACATTTCAACTTTGGCAGCGCTCGATTACTTAGGCTTCGGTCTTCCAGCTCCCACTCCAAGCTGGGGTGAGCTTTTGAACGAAGCACAAAAGTACTTCCGCATTGCGTGGTGGCTGGCGGTTTATCCCTCGCTCGCGTTGTTCTTAACGCTCACGGTGTTAAACTTTATCGGCGAAGCCGTTCGCGATGCTTTCGATCCTCGTAAGGTCTAGCAGAAAACCTCTTGAGTCCGCGGTGAAGTCGCTCGAGTCCGCAGAGCAGTTGAGCGCTCTCAGCTGCTCTCAGCTGCGATGTCCCATTCTCAATGCTGGCGGTTGTATTGATCGATGATATTGCGAGCGTCTTCTGGCGTTTCGGCAGTGCCAATCATCGTCTGCAGTGTGCCGCGCCCCTGTTGATACTCTAGATCAAGTGAGGTTTCTGTTGCATCAACGGGCAGCCCTCGCGCACGAATTGCTCTGCGGATCGGCGCCACCACTACATTTAGTCCGATCGCGTTCGCAAGCGTAATGACAAATGGCTCGGCAGGAGTTCTCGGCGGAAAAGCCTCGTCGAGGATTTCGAATGCCACCGTCACGCAATTGTACTTCAAAAGGCTATACTCTCTGGTGTAACCGTCGTGGTTTGCATGACGAATCACGGTCTCGAGCAAGTGCTGGGCTTGCTCTGCGGTAAACTGAAAGCCAGTTTGGTCGACACGCGTATAGCCGTCGTGACGAGCGATTTGGTCGTAAACTCGATCGGTTGTCGAGACGAGGCGAGTGGCAACGCCGATCGTGCGGTCGGATTTTGAATGTGTGTAAGAGCCATCCATCGGGTTGTAGGGATCTGATGACGACATGAAGTCAAAAATCTCGACGTGATCATAATAGATTTCTGATTTTTGCGAAGCCAATTGGATGGGTGAGTCCGAGCGCATTTTAAAACGAATTTCTGCATGGCCCGCGCCGATCAAGTTCGCGGGGCCTTTGAACACACCGGTGTCGAGATAAACTTTTTCGATTCCGTACTTTGGAATTTTCGCGAGCCAAAACCGACGTGCGTGGCGAAAGTTGGCCACGGTGATGAATTGATCGTCGGCTGAAACGACAAATGGAATGCGGACATCTGAGGTATTTGCGCAGAGTCCACGATCGAGGCCCGAGAAGATTGCAACCCCATTATCGAATGGGTCCGTTGGAATGGTGACACATCGTGGAGCGGTGAGTGCCGGTGCGCAATTGTAGAGCGTCGACGGCAATCGCAGATTTAAAAAAGCGAATTGAGGAATCAATCCCCGTGTTGCAATCGTCGAGCAAGCAGCATTGGCTAGTTGCAGGCCCGAAAGCATAAATGCGATCTGTATGAATAGCGCTAATTTAAGAAAACGCATGAGCAGCTCCCATATTAACAAAACCAGGTCGTCGGCGTCATGAATCGGAGTTACGAGCCGGATTCATAAATGTCGCCTTCGAGATTTAAGTGTCTATCATCGAACTCTCGCCTGCGCCAAAGTGGGAATCGGAGCGCCGAGCCTTCGCATTTTTTTCACCGCTCAGGGCTGTCAAATTCACCAACTCAAAGTAAAAATAGGCCGTTTGAGCGGTTGTGATTTGTAGAGATAACTCTGCGACATGAAAAGCGAGCGCGAGTCGAGCGGTAAAAACAGAATCGAGAGCGACTGAGGAGCCAAAATCGCGATTTGTGGAGAAACATTGCTTAAACAGTTTCGAAGAGGGCAAAGATTTGCACAAAAACTTCTTCACGCTCTACGCAAAATGGATGCGGAGGTCTTCTTTGGACGAAGCAATGCGAAGCGCGTCGGCATCAGATGCGTGTTTTGGTTCTTGGAACTCGTAAACTAAAAAATGAATGCGAACAGTAGGGGTACCGAATGCCGAGCGCAGCTCGGCTAGGAGGAATGAGCTCACCTCACGCGAACCTCAAGTTTTCTTTTAGAGCATTTTGAGCAGTGCACAACCACTGCGAAGGGCAGAAGTCTGACATCTTATTTAAATTCTAAAACGTCAACCTTGCTCGATTTGTGGATTCGAGAAGCAAAGCAGTGTCGTGGATCATCATGATTTTTCGCGAGACGTTCAAGTAATGCTAAGTTTGGGCCGACTCCACGCGCGAAAATAAACCGCGGCGCCCAAGAGACAGTGCGTCGAAGATAGAAAAACGAGTCCCCTGCGGCCCTGGAGTCTCCGGCGGCCCAGGAGTCTCCGGCGGCCCTGGCGCCCTACTGA
>JAYVND010000818.1:0-2706 GCA_043758635.1 Bdellovibrionales bacterium | reverse complement strand
CAGCTGAAACCAATCGTACCTGCTACGCGTGCCACGATCTCGCATCCAAGAGAGGGTATGTCTTTTCATTTAAAACGACGGACATCCTTCCGGGCCGGAAATTTGATAACAAAAACAAATATGATTTGGCCGATGAGAGCGATCCTAAGGCGAACCTTGTGAAGGCGAAACTTTTTTCATTTTCCAAATCAGATTACTCCAGTTTGAACTCAGAATTGAAACATCTAGTGCGTACCGGCGAACAAAAAATAACCTTATGACCGGTAAAATCATGGAGAAGCAATTCACCGGTTATCTACCTGAAATCACCGGCTACCTCGCGCTTGAAACTGTGAAAAATGGATTGCCCTCTTTTGCCTTTAAAACAGTCGATCGGTTTTTTATTTATGCTTATGCCTATCGCGACGTCGACTCCGATAAACTCTGCAAATCTGGGGAAACATTTATGCGGGTGGGATCTGGAAACGTTTCGATCCAGCTTCGACGAGACAATATTCACCACGAACTTTTGAAATGCATTGGAAACACGAAAAGCACGAACGAAAATGATTGAGCAATTAAAAAAACTCGAAGTGTCAAAGTTCGCGCGTGAATTAGACACTTTTGTGAGCCGACTATTCAATGCACTTGTCATCCCGTTAATCGGCCTAACACTGGGCATGCTCTATATCGCGCCCCTCTGTTTTTGGACAGACAGCGAAATTTGGGCGGTCAGTTCCGCAGGAAAGCTTTTCACCGATCCTCAAAGTTTTGCATTCGAGATGAAGCCAATTTTTTATATGACGTTGGCACTGCTAAATTCTTTTGCCCATTTTCTAAACATTTATTTTATGTACGTCGCTCGCTGCTTTTTTGCGATCAACGCGATATGCATTCTGCTTCTGACCTATTTTCTGACCAAGCGGCTCACGGGCAGAAAATTATTCGGTTTTTTCGCCCTCGGCCTATTGGCCACGTCAGTTGAATTTGTCCAACAGGTTTACCGTGTGCGGTCTGACTTCTTAGCCACCAGTGCAATACTAACTCTCCTCTTTTTGCTTGTTAAAAACCACGGTTCTCCAAATTCAAGCTCTCACCTGGGTGATGTTAAAGGCGAGAGACTAAAAATCGTCGGAAATCAATTGCGCGGGACGCTCCTTATTATAGTGATGGCGTTAGATGCCGCTGCGATTACGCCGAACGCAGCGGTTTTGCTCAGCGCATTTCTCCCGTTTTGGTGGATTTTTTTATTAAGAGATTACCGCGGCATTTTGCGTGGCGAACGTCTGCCTCGGAAAATCAAGACTACAATCGCAGCGGTTTTAGTAGCCCTTTTGTTGGTCGCATCACAATGGTTAGACGGGTTGACGAATTCATTTCATTATTTTGTTGAGACTTTCGGTTCGGAATCCACCGGCTGGCCATACTGGTCGCTGGTGCGTTTTGAGCATTTAATCTGGTTTGCCTACAAAGATATCCCGCTTTTTGCCGCGATACTCCTCTCAGTGATCTTAACCTTATCTACTAAAATTGAAAGAAATCAGCTTACGAACAGATTCATGTACAGCGGGGTCTTGCTGGCACTGCTGCTATTTTTTCATCCAGTAAAGTTACCTTTCATGATTGGGTCTTTTCTTCCGTTCTTCGCGATCTTTATAGCGATCGCAATGAGTGAGGCATTGAACCGATGGGAGCAAAAGCGACCATACTGCTTTAGAATTTTCATCAAATTTGTCTGTATATGCTTGTTCGTCAGTCAGGGACGTCTAGCGCTGATTGCAGAATTAAATATTTTGGAAGCTCACAATTCGGACGAGCAAATTCGCGTGATTCGCTATTTGAATCAATATCTAAAACAATTCAAGGATCCGAGCTATTACGATGTGATCGGTATTCTGCCCGACTTTCCGCCATCGAGCGCGTTTGTCGGGCCTGGGCAGATCGAGGCGAATCGGAATGCAGCGGAAACCCTTAAAAATTCAAAAATAGATTTTGTATTTTACGTACAGAAATTAACTCTTATCGAAGATTTGATCGCTTCGACTTTACAAGAGAACTATCTATTCGTTGGAAAGGGCGTATTTGTTCGAGCCATTCAGCTGAAAAGATACGATTTAGTTTCGGATTCGAAGGACTCGCTTGGTTCACAGCATTTCCTAGAGTTAGTCAGAGCGCGATTCAATCTACCTACCAATGATATTTTGCGCCTATGCCTTCGTGCAGAAACGGCGCATGGCCAAGAGATCACCTCTAATCTTACTTTCAAAGATGAATCAGGCACAATCTCTCGGTTGCGCCGATCTCCGGACCAATTATTTACAAATAAGGGCCTAATTTTTTTACCAAGTAATTTTTCTCGAATCAAAGTTTCTCCATTTGGCTGCCCTCAAATACCGACAGAAACATCGATTCAAAATCTATTTCGATTCGATCCGGAGCTTTGAATCTTTTTGGACTAATTTAGAGATGATGCGCTTGTGGATTTGATAACTGACGAAAAAATAAATCTTAAAAGTCATTCGCACGAAAATGAGGTGTGCGAATGGAAAGCGGCTCTTCAACCATCCCCCCGGATATTCTTTAAAAAACTTCATTTCGTTTTGGCATTTGAAGCCTGCCCAATAAACTCTCGTCAGTAGAGTTCGGAAAACATGCTGTGATAAAAATCCCAAATTTATTAGTTTGACCCTTGCCGCCCCGAGAAATGCAATAAAACGATAGTATGGC
>JAYVND010000817.1:0-2708 GCA_043758635.1 Bdellovibrionales bacterium | reverse complement strand
CGTTTCGATCGATGAAAAGCTCTTCGAAGAGTTCAAACGCATCTGCGGTGCTCGCCCGGTCTCGCCCGTGGTAGAGGCAATCCTTCGAGATTTCTGCGAGTCAGCCAGAGAATCTAAGCGGGCGAAATAATCTGTATTCGACTTCATATCGAAATGGCTCGACGCCCGTTCTGGCGAACCCGTAATCACTAAGGATTTAAGGGATGATCGCGATCGGGAGAAAATCGTGGACGAGCTCTAAAATTGAAGTCTCGCAGTAACACTCATCGATCTCTTTCGCGCCATGAAGCTGCAGACCAGATTTCTGATGCTCTGAAAGCACGAATGCGCCGAGCTGACCGATCTTCTTGTCATCAAGCGTGACGCCTTGAAGTTTGAGAAACGCGATTACTTTTAGCGATACGATTCCAACGAGATCTAATCCTTCGAAGTTCATACTTTTCCCTTTTTTGTGTTTTCGTTTATCTCACCCGGGCCGACTTTTTTAACCCGTCCAGTCATAGTGGACGGTCATCAACTCAGCGCCGCTTATCGTTTTAAAAGCTCAAAACTCTGATCGCCTCATCGCAACCCCATTCGCTGCATTTCCTTCGCAGTGGGTTGCCATGTGCTCGCGATTTGCTTAGCGACTTCAAACTGTGACCTTGGAATCTCTTTAAATGTTCTGCCCTTGGGATTTTTGAAGAATTGATTCTTCAGCGCCCTATTAAGCATCCCGTGAGCCTCAACTGGTAGTTCGAGAGCCCGAACCCGGCTTGTTCGCAGGTCTTCAAGAAATTCGACCTGAGTATTCGTCAGCGCCGAATCTGGCTGCAGAGCCTCAGTCTTTACGTCTAAGAGCCGAGCGTTTACCTCACCCTTGAAGCGCTTTAGTTCCATCGCCTGTGCGATGATCAGGTCCAGGCCGTCCATCGGTTCAGTCGCCAAAGCCATCGTTTCGGCCGCGACTGAATTGACCTTCTTCGAATGTGTGATCGAGTTAGGGTCGTCGAAATAGTGCGACAACGTGTTCACGGCTAAGCGAGTAAGGAGCGTAAACCCATTTTTTGATTGAAAGGTCACAGTTTGTTACCTTAAAAATTGCTGCGTTTGATCTTGTGTGAGGTTAAAAAAATCGTGGCTCAGCGCGAGTCTTCCAGTGTCTGCTATACGTTTCAGCGCCTGATTCACAACTTTGGCCGACTTGCCGCTGAAGTGTGCATAAGCCTGGGATGGCACAACCTCCACGCCTCCGTAAAAATAAGTGCGCCCGATTTCATTTAGTTCCTGAACCTGTTTCTGCTCTCTCAATTCGATCTCGTTCATAATTTCCTGTCCTTTCCCTCGCCACTCATTGGCCGTTTTTTGTCGCTATCTTTGGATTCATTTCAATCAATCGTGTTTAGTCGGGGACATTCAGGGCATAGCTCTGCCCTCGTTTGACGCAACGTGCTATACTGAACTAAGTTGAATTTTGTTGATCTTAGATTACGTTATGCTCGTTCTTTAAAGCGCTCTAAGCCGTGTGCTTTTAATGCGCTCCTTAAAGTCCAGGATTTTTGAGGCGGTCTCTTCGCTTGCCTCAACTTTGCCGGATAGAACTATCGATAGATAAGCGCCGCTTATCCCGATCTGTTTTCCTGCCCAGTTGATGCTAAGGCCGTAGCGCTTCAAAAGATCTTTGAGTTCGTAGAATTCGTGTTGAGGTCTCATATCTTAATTATATCACAAACGACGTAAAATACGAGCGTTTTATTATATGGGTGTTATAAATGGGCAAGCCTTCGCTTTTATTAGCGAAAAATCTACAACGCATTATGACTCGATTTGGAATCTCCCAGACCGAGTTAGCGAGGCGTTGTGGAATTGCCCAAACAACACTAAGCGTTTACATCAATGGTGGCCGTGAGCCTAAGATGGACGTACTCGAGCCCCTCGCTACCGCACTTAAATGCAGTATTGCCGACCTCCTAGAAGATGAGCCAGACGCAAAGGAGCTAGAGATTCGCGACCAGCCTATCATGCGGCCCTTTGCCGCCATTTACGAGGCAGTTCGACAGGCCGAACAGATGGCGCGCAACTCGTTAGTTGAGCTAGAGCACGCGGGTATGCGCGAGAAAATTGCCCAGCAGAATTTGGATAGATTGAAACAAGCAACTAGCGCCATCCCTACTGAACTCATGACGGCCTTTCAAACCGCAAGACCCGAGCAACGACAGCGGATGACCGAGGCGGCGCTTGCGGCCTGTGGGTTGACTGAAGACAGCTTGGGCAGAAACGCTGCGCTGATAGATGCGGCTCTTGCCGATGCGCAGGAGTTGACCGCAGCGCTAGAAGAACTTCAGTCAGGGCCTTTAGCACCTTCAAAACGGCGCAAATAAGCTTTCTATCTCGCTCAGCACTTACGTCACACGACTCAACTGGTCTCACAAATCCCCCCATTCAGAGCGGTGGAATTAGTTGAATCTCCCTATTCATGCGAGACATATCTTCACAAATTTTAGCCAGCAATATTTATTACCATGTTGGCAAATCTGCCCTGTAAGTTCCTGTAAGACAAACCCTGTATATTTTATAAGACTTCAAAATCTTGACAGATTTTAGGTATTTACGGATGCAGCAGAGCGTCTTTATTTTGTTTATTTAAGGCGTCTCAAATTAAGACAGCCGAGAACCCAAACTTTACTTTGTACGTACAATCGTGCATACTATATACATGAATTTTGTTT
>JAYVND010000816.1:0-2708 GCA_043758635.1 Bdellovibrionales bacterium | reverse complement strand
TGCCGTTGGGACGGTCGCAAAAGCCACGAAGGCAGCAATGAGTTTTGCTTTGAGAGAACTTCCAATAAGTCGGCCGCGCCGTTCAACAAAAACTTTGACGACGTTTCTGAAAACCAAAAAGAAGAGCAAAAGTAAAATGATGATGTTGAAGTTGACAAGACCAAAGAAAAAGATCGAGTGCTCGAAAGGCAACTGCTGCGAGATGCCAAGGAGACGAAACTCAAACCACGTCAATACGAGAAAGAGCAGTCCCAATACCAAAACGGCAACGACCTCGCGCTTTCGTTTGCGCGTTTCGTTCGAACCAGGCTTTTTCTGATCTTGAAAAAATTCGGGATCAGTTTCGCTCAGACCGTCATGATGATTGTCATAAAGATCGGGCACTTATACTTTCGCCAATTTTGAAATGTCGCGAAGTAGCTGAATCATTTCAACGACAGCTTGCGCACACTCTTCGCCTTTATGGCCATGTATCCCGCCAATTCGGTCCAGTGCCTGTTGATGATGATCGACCGTGAGGATGCCAAAGCCAACGGGCTTTTTAGAGCGAAGCTGCAACTCGGTACACCCACGCTCGACTGACGAGCAAACGTAGTCGAAATGAGCCGTGTCACCGCGAATCACGCAGCCGAGGCAAACCACACCCTCGCAACCGGTATCGAGAAGCGCCTGAGCTGCAAGTGGAAGCTCGAATGCGCCGGGCACACGAACCTGTTGGATCTCGGTGCAACCGAGTTTTGCCAACTCTTTAAGCGCACCTGCTTCGAGGTCTAGGGTGATGTCTTGATTCCAGCGGGCCGTAACCACGCCAATCCTCATACCTTTGGCGTTCAACTTCAAATCACCCAAATCGCCGATCTTACCCATTGGAATTCCTTATCGTGTGTCAGAAAAGCCGATTGCGATCAAACCTCTGGTTTTTAACTTGTCGAACTTTTGGTTCGCACGTCGAAGAACCTTTGGTTTTTAATTTGTCGAACCTCTGGTTCGCACGTCAAAGAACCTTTGGTTCGCAGCGCCGGTTCAGAGAACTAATCAAGGAGATGGCCCATTTTGTCGCGCTTCACGTTCAAATAGCTTTTGTTGTTCACGTTTGGATCAATCACGAGTGGCACACGCTCAGTGACTTCCAACCCGTAACCGGCAAGCCCAATTCGTTTGGCTGGATTGTTTGTCATCAATCGCAATTTTTGAAGGCCGATTGCGCGCAGAATTTGTGCACCGATTCCGTAATCGCGACTGTCACCTGGAAATCCGAGATGCAGATTTGCTTCGAGAGTGTCCATGCCTTGATCTTGAAGTTCGTAGGCGCGAATTTTATTGGCGAGCCCGATGCCGCGACCTTCTTGACGAAGGTACAAAAGAGCGCCTTTGCCCTCGGAGTTGATCATCTCCATTGCCTTATGCAGCTGCGGTCCGCAATCGCAGCGCTGGCTACCGAAAACATCGCCAGTCATGCACTCCGAGTGCACTCGCACAAGAACAGATTCGCCCGGAAAGAACTCACCCTTTTGCACAACTAGATGCTCCGAGTTGTCGAGTATATTTGTAAAAGCACGTACGGTGAAACCATCGCCGAACACCGTCGGCAATTTTGCATGCGCAACTTCTTTGACGAGTGTTTCGGTCTGCACCCGGTACTTAATGAGATCAACGATCGTGCCGATCTTGATTCCGTGTTTTGCGGCAAAAACTTTGAGATCGGGCATACGAGCCATCGAGCCGTCTTCATTCATTACTTCGCAAATCACCGCTGCAGGATTGAGACCTGCCATGCGCGCGACATCGACACTCGCTTCGGTGTGGCCTGCGCGCTTCAAAACGCCGCCATCTTTTGCTCGAATCGGAAAGATGTGCCCTGGTACAATCACATCAGTTGGTTTCGCGTGCGGATTTGCAGCCACGCGGCATGTGAGAGCGCGATCGCCAGCGGAGATTCCGGTGCTAACCCCTTTCGCGGCTTCGATGCTCACGGTGAACGCGGTTTTATTTGGCGCGTAGTTTGCTTCATCGCGAACCATGAGCGGCAGCTGCAGGCGGTCAGTTTGCTCGGCAGTCAGGCAAAGGCAAACAAGTCCGCGCGCGGCGGTGACCATGAAGTTGATATGCTCGGTCGAGATAAAATCAGCGGCGCAAATCAAATCGCCTTCATTTTCACGATCTTCATCGTCGACGAGGATAACCATTTTGCCATTGCGGATGTCGTCGATAATTTCGGGGATCGTGTTCATTTTCATGTCCGCTTGTGGTTTTGGATTTGCTACCGTCGACTCAATTGCGATTGCTGCTGATGTTGGTGTTGGTGTTGGTGTTGGTGTTGGTTTTGGTGTTGGTTTTGGTTTTGGTGTTGGTTTTGGTGAACTCGTCTGAACGTTGTTGTAAACGTTTTCGTGAACGCTTTTCTGAAGATTTTCCTGAACGTTTTTGTGACCATTTTTCTGCGCGATTGTTTTCGTCTCTTGGCTCATGTCGAACTCCTGGCACCCGTCAATTCGCGAACGAGATCGTTGAGTGATCCGGATTCGATTCCTGATTTTAAAAATTGCGCGATCCCATTGCTAATTCCTCTGGCTATCATGTCGATCTCGAGATTGACCGGATCGCCCACCTGAATTGTACCAAGGTTCGTACGACGGAGAGTTTCGGGGATCAAACAAACGCTCACGATATCATTCTGAACATCGTTGACTGTGAGACTCACGCCGTTC
>JAYVND010000815.1:0-2711 GCA_043758635.1 Bdellovibrionales bacterium | reverse complement strand
GACTGGCGATCCTGAGCATACTCAAATTCGGAATCAATGATCATGAAGCAAAATCGAACCCCCGACGCATGTGTCATTGGTTCGACGAAGCTTAAATTTCGTCTTAAGTCAGTGAAATCCCAAAGTAATGAGAGCTCGCAGCTATCCACTTTGAACAACCCTTTATTGCTAAGTGCGATCGTGACGACATCCGTAAGCCCTTTGCCCCTGGCGAAAGTATCAGACCAAGAGGATACATGCGGCTTGAACGCTGACAGCATGGCTGCTCGGTGTGAGAGTGAGGCATGTTTTTGATTTTTGCGAAGTGAATTTTGAATTCCGATTCCGCTATCGAGAATTCCAATTTGCAGATAGTTTTTTTGTCCGGGCAATCTTGCAGCGAGGAAATAACAAGGTGCTTCGCCAGAGTGAGTTATCTGCTAATTCACCCAGAATCCAGCCGATATAACCGACAATAGTTTCTGAAAAACCCTGATCGATCAGCGCTTTGATCAATTCCTCCGCGGACGATTTGTCCTGCCCTTTATAACCAATAACTTTCAAGGGAAAAAGAATTTCAGACAGCTGGTCATTCATCGCATCGGTGAGCGATCGATTCCAAAAAACAAATTTATTAAGGGATCGGCGGAGCTCTTTAAACAAACCGACGACCGCCAGATATCGAACCGGCTCGCGTGAATCCATGATCAGATTTAAGGGCTGACCCTTCGAAGTCATCTCGCGTATAAAAGCCAAAAGCGACAAAGCTCCGTAGGGATCAATGGCATTAATTGCTCTAAGATCAATCGTATTCTCGTCAAATTTGATACTTTCAATTTTTGCATTAGCATTTCCGAACGTTAAATCGACCGGAGTAAGTCTTGACGGCGACCCGCACACGACTTTGTCTAGCACCTCAAATTTGTCGAACAAAAGTAAGCGTCTCGGTCCCGGAATTTCTGCGAGATTGAATTCTGCCCGTATCCCGTTCCACGTCGGACGGCTCACCCGGAGCATCTCGCACGCCTGTTGGGATGTTATTAAATTAAATCGTGGCATGCTGGCTCCCTCAAGATCTTTAGAATAATTAATTTTTAACATACTTTAATATACTTTAATATAAATGAGGTAAGTATATGATAATACTAGAATATTAAGCGTAGCGTCAGAGCGGGCCAAGGTGCGAATAGGGGCGTTTAGATCGACTGCGTTCGTTTAGCAGCCCATCGTGATGACCCGGTGTAAGGCTAAAGCTGGATTGCAGTAGACCTGCAGTTCCAACGAGTGAGCTCGGAGTGAACCCGCAATGAGCATGCAGCAAAGAGCGAGCTTCGAATAATGCTGCAATGAACTTGCGACTAGCATGGAGCCAGCGAGGAACAAACTTGGAGCGAGTTGAAAGTGAGGAAGCGTACAATCCGGAAGAATTCAATATTCGATCTTATGACTTTTCTTGCGGTTGAATGAGACATCTTTGCGCCATTCTAAGTTGTTATACGCAGGCGGAGCCAATTCAGGTCGTGCGTGGCCATTCGGAAACTACTAGTCTTGGTCAAAACGAAACTCGATCGGGGTACTAGAAGTGCGCATTCTGAAAACAGACTTTGTTTTGGGACATAAAGTAGCCGCGATCGAGTGTGCGGATTTGGAAGAGGCTTGTACGCTTGATTTCGAATCGCTGCGCAGGCTCGATGCAGTAAAAGTGCGTGTCGAAATCAAATCGTGGGATGAGTCAGACGGGCTTCAGCAAAGGCTGCTCGATCGTTTCGGTGTTTCAAAAATCGGCTACTCAATGAGGCGCCGAGATCTGTCAGTGCAGGCTCTGAGTGCCGCACCATTATTGACAGCGGGGCTTGCAACGGCTTCAGAGCTCGAGCAGTTGATTGAGTACACTTATACTGACGCGATCACTGGGCGAATGAGCTGCGAAGCAGGCCGCCCACCCGCGGACGTTTATAGCGAGTTACTGGGCATTGCTCTATCTGGCCAGGTCCTTGTATTAAGAGAACGCGAGGCGGTCGAAGGATTTTGTATTTTAAGAGACTTAGTTCAAGGTGACGAGACGATGAGCTTAGTGGCTTGGATCTGGAGGCGTGCGAACACTGATTTGCGAGTTCGCGGTGAGTTCAAACTGAGAGTGCAGAACTTTTTGACGCAAGTTGCGCGAGAGAAACTTTTCGCCACAATTCACCGGGAGAATTTGCGCTCACGTGGATTTTTTCGCTCGATTGGGTTTTGGCCAACTTGCTTTTTTGTGTTGGTTGAGGGGCTCGGGGAGTGATGGTGCGGGGTGCGAGATGCCAGAGTATTTGTTGCCGAATCCGGCTGCTCAACGAGTCCGCTTCTCCTCATAAGCCACTGTTCCCTCATTCAAATAAAAGTTTTTGACGAAGCGAAATGGGATTTCCCAAATGACAATCGAATTTTTCGGTTCAATATTTCTGCTGAAATTTTGAATAGGGTAGAGCGCGCCTTTACCAGCAACCGAATGATTTTCGACGGCGCCGCGATAAACAATCGAAATCGCATCGGTTATTTTTCCACGGCCATCTGGGACGACTCCGTAAGACGTTCCAACGTAGTAAATGGTTGGGCATGAGGCTTTGATTTTTCGATGACTCAGGTCAGGAATCCGATTTAACGGCTCATACGTTTCAATTGATTTAGCCATATGACTCGATGGATCTAAGCCAAGGACTTTGAGAAAATCGGCAGAGACATCTTCATATTTT
>JAYVND010000814.1:0-2712 GCA_043758635.1 Bdellovibrionales bacterium | reverse complement strand
CTTACAATCCAGGCAATTCGCCTTTCGAATTCTATTTACTAGTGAGTAATTTCATATACTTAACTACATGCGAAAAATTTTTGCCGCGAGATTTGTTTTAAGATTCAATTGGTAAAACTGCAAAGCGCCCCGTCGAGTACTGTCGCAATCCCAAGCGTTGAAGGACTAATGACTTTCTGGAGAGAGCTGAGGCAATGAGTCTGTCGCAAATGCGGTTGTTTTCTAAACATCACTCTCGCGACCAATGGTTCACTAGGTAACGTCGCGTAGGTAACTGATTTCTGGGTGTCGGCCGCGAAACCGAGTTCTCCACTGAAGCCTACAACTTCCAGTTGGATCATTTTCACCATCGCATTTCGGAAGGAATGACTATTCTTGTAAAGCGCGAGCTTGATCTTTGAACAAACATAACGGATCTAATCAAAGTTGTTTATAGACGAGATTGGTAGTTTTCGCCTCGACGCTTAGAAGATGGTGCTTCTGCAGATTAGCCTGAGGCCAGGAAAACCGGGCGACTCAGTTCTTAGTTTATGATTGCTGGCGGTTTAGCAGGCCGTATCCCAGCATCCATTTTACCGGACCATGTGCGAGAACTCGCGATTTCGCTAGTGCACAAAGGCCGGCACGCGGAGGCAATGCGAAGAGTTCTTAACCCTGGCTCGAGCCGCAAGGGCCGCGAGCCGAACGGCCAATTTGAACGGCCAATTTGAACGAACTCAAATATTAAGCCGCGAAAAAAAGAGTGCCTCCAGTTGTCTTCGTTATGGAAAGCAAAACGGGTCGAGCGAACTGAGCGCGAGAATGCCCGAAGTGGCTATTCGGCACGCCTCAGCGCCATGGAGAAAACTGACTCCGGTTAGTAAACGAAGTTCACCCTGCTGAAAGCTTCTTAACGGCCAACTAATAATCTGAGAACTTCTCAGAAACTTCCGTATGTCTACACTTTCGAGTTCGAGGAGCGACACCCGTCACTCGCGTTTTTTACATAAACCAAATTAATTTATTGCACGACGTCACGGATTAGGACATGAGCTTGCAGACTTTGCACCGCGAGTGGAATTGATTGCCGGTCTGTAGAAAAGGGTGGGACCCGATTAAAGATTTGCGATTTGTTAGAACGAAAAGTGAGCGGCCGTCGAGAAAATTAGTTTTATTTGAGGAGGCGCTTCATCCTTTGTCCGAACGGAGTGACAATGAGGCCAAAAACGTAAAATCTTTGCTCAGATGAGAGCGAGATTGAGAAACAGGGAGAGCTGGAATGCGCCGAGTTAGCTAGGGCGACTTCATTGGGACATTACTTCTGTTAGCACGTCTAGAAGTTTACCGACTGGCGGAATGTCAGCGTGAGCTTCAGGAATAAAAAAAAGGAAAGCCGCGGCCTTCCTTTTCTGCTTCGAATGGAGGGACTTCTTGAGGGCCCCTCCTAGCTAGAGTTTTTGGATATTAATCTTCTTTGGGAGTGTTCGTGTTGTTCAAGCCTTTGAGAGCTTCGCCGAACAAATCACCCATCGTTGTTTTTGATGTCGAAGTCGCTTTACGAACGTAGTCTTCAACGTCCATTTTCGATTCGCGAAGCTTCACGAGTTTCGCTGACAAACCGATTTTACGAGCATCTTTGTCGATTGAGATGATCTCTGCTTTGATGCTGTCGCCTGGTTTAACAACGTCCTCTGGCTTCGTGATGCGCTCCATGGTGAGTTCAGAGATATGGATCAAACCCTCGATGTCTGCTTCCAACTCAACGAACACGCCGAAATCTGCAGACTTCACAACTTTTACATCATGCTGAGAGCCGATTTTGTACTTCTCGTCGATGTGTGCCCAAGGATCTGCTTCGAGTTGTTTGATACCCAAAGAGAAACGCTCGTTCTCAACATCTACACCGAGAACAACCGCGCGGACTTTTTGTCCTTTTGCGAACATCTCAGAAGGGTGGTTGACACGTTTTGTCCAAGAGAAGTCAGAGATATGAACGAGGCCGTCGATGCCTTCTTCGATACCAATGAACACACCGAAGTCAGTAATCGATTTCACTTCACCTTCAATGATGGTTCCTGGAGGGTAGCTTGCTTTCATTTCCACCCAAGGGTTTGCCATGAGCTGCTTCATGCCGAGGCTGATACGGCGATTCGCGCCATCAACTTCAAGCACAACCACGTCAACTTCGTCGCCCACGTTTACAACTTGTGAAGGATGCTTCACGCGTTTTGTCCAAGACATTTCAGAAACGTGGATAAGGCCCTCGATGCCTTCTGCCAACTCAACAAATGCACCGTAATCAGCGAGGCTGACAACTTTGCCTTTGAGTTTTGTTCCAGGAGGGTACGCAGCTTTAGCTGATTCCCATGGATCTGTTTGAAGTTGTTTCATGCCGAGAGACACGCGCTCGCGCTCAGTGTCGTATTTCAAGACCTGAACTCGAAGTTCGTCGCCGATGTTTAAGATTTCAGATGGATGCTTCACGCGGCCCCAAGACATATCTGTGATATGAAGGAGACCGTCCATGCCGCCGAGGTCAATGAACGCACCGTAATCGGTGATGTTCTTCACGATACCGGTTACGATCGATCCCTCTTTCATTGCATCGAGAGTTTGCGAACGGAGATTCTCGCGCTCCTCTTCAAGAAGAGCACGGCGTGAGAGAACGATGTTGCCACGCTTTTTATTAAACTTAATAACTTTGAATTTGTACTTCTTGCCGATGTACACGTC
>JAYVND010000813.1:0-2715 GCA_043758635.1 Bdellovibrionales bacterium | reverse complement strand
AAGCGATCGCGATCAACTGCGCCGCGATTTCTGCTGCGAGATCATCATCGATTTCGTCGGGATTCATCCCTTCTGGAATTAAATTTCGGATCGTTTCTGCAAATTGTTTTGGCAATACAGTCGTTTCGTCAAAAAGCGAGAATGCGCCGCTATCAACGCTTTCTGAGTTCTTGGCCGGAATTTCGGAACCGTATTTTGGTGGGTTGTTCGCGTCGTCGATCAAGTCGTTGATCGCAGTTGCAGGTCCAACTGGAACTGCGAATTTTCCCTCGGCCCAATCGCCAAGGTCAATCAATCGGCAGCGCTCCGAGCAAAATGGCCGAAATGCATTTTCGGGGCTGAATAAAGATGGTTTATGGCAGTTCGGGCACTTCACGTGGCGAGCATTTGGAATCGAAGAATTGGAGTCAGACATGGTGGAGGAGACTACTTGAGAGAATTTGGACTGACAAGTGCCTACCTAAAAGCCAGAAAAGAAGCCAGAATAATAGCCAGAATAATAGCCAGAGTTCCACGGTGGCACGCTCGGAAATGGCCACATCCCGAGCGCTCACAGAAATGAAAACGTTCTGACTCACGCACTAGAAAGTCAGCTTCAGTAGGTAGAGAGCGTCAAATTTCCGATTGTTCCACCTTGGTAGGTGATGTGGGCCGGAATGTTATTGCCGCCAAGTGTGCCCGAGTCGATGTAAAGCTGGAGACCGGTGCTGCTTTGAACGACAAAGCCAGTGCTGTTGTTGATTGGATTTAATTGACCCGATATCGTCAGTGGAATCATCGCACCCGAAATATTGTAGATGCTCGAGGCGCCGGCGTACAAGACGCCTTGTGCGTAGGATGCACTCACATTCAAAACCAGAACCGCGCGGCTAGTATATGTCGAGCAGCTTGCAGTGCCAAAATTCACGAGGGTATAAGGGTCGCAGTAGCCTTGAATTCGGAGCATATTCGCAAAAGAAGCTTGGTCGACAACAGACATGCTGCCGTTGTACCGGGCAGAGGCATAAGCGGTCGAACTCACGCACCCTGAAGTCGGACTGTAGATTTGCCCGACAGGGCAATGACCGCCAACGACAGAGCCGTCTGGATTGACGACGATGCCCGGCGCCGAGCTTGAACTGCCTCTGCCACAGGCGGTGATTGCGAGTGCCGAAAATGAAACAACTAACGCAGCCTTGATCCACTGTCCAGACAGGCGCCCTGGCAGGCGTCGAGACAGGCGACCAGACAGGCGACCAGACAAGCTCGTTTTGAACTGCTGGTATATTTGAGTTGATTTCATTTTCAAGCTCCTCTTTTTTTCAATTTACGAATCGCAGCACTGCAAAGAGCTGAATGCGCGTAAGAGGCGTGCAACTTCTAAACTTCGCACTCCACATCACTCCACTCCACTCAGCACTGCAAATTACACTTCACACAACATGCCAGCCGGTCTGATTCGATGCATGAAAACCTGGAGCTTTTGGAGATTGAAAAACCTACATGAGTGTCGGCGGCGAGGCGCAAAATTGTCACTTCGTCTCGTACGAGCCTGAAAGTCGGCACTTTGGTTCTGTACGTGCCACGGCACTATACTTTGCCTTGGCACGTGCCACGGCACTTTGCTTCGGCACGTGCCACGGTACGTGGCACGTACTCGCTGGTTCTGGACTCGTAAATTCGAACCGTCGAACCGATGGAATGAGTGATGTTGTGGACCACGTACAAAGAAAAGATCAAGGGCCTCTCCGAACGTCTGGTTGAAATCCAGCGGCCGATCCGCATTCTTGATGCAATTAAGTGGGATCCAAGTGTTGAGCTCGACTTCTTCGCGAACAAAGCGAGAAAGCTTCCAAGGGTGGACGCCGCCTACTACGCATCCATCCCCTTGGGTTTCGATCCCGCGAAAAAAGATCTCGAACTGCAGGAGTTGGCTCAAGAGATCGAGCGGGTTTTGGGCCCTGAAGATGAATTGGGACATGTGCTGCAGCGGATGACACAGCAATACCGGGATGTCTGCGTGATGCTGGCGATGCGCGGGACTCAAGAGTTCTACGAGAAAAGTAAAGTACTATATGGCTCGCCGAAAGATCGCTTTTTTCAAAACGACACAACGCTAATGGATCAAGGGCGTCTTCTCTATGAGATGCTCACGGGGCTCGAAAATAAATCTCTTGGGCAGGAGTATCCAAAAGATATTTCATCAGAAGAAGTTGTGCGCGAACTTCAAGATCGGTTCAGTCACTCATTTTTAAAAAATCAAATTGAAGTGCGTTTAGATGACGGAATCGTGGCCGATGCTGCGGCCGGTAGTGACGTCATCAAGATCAAACGCGGCGCAAAGTTTTCGAAAAAAGATATCGATATATTCGAAGTGCACGAGGGCTGGGTGCACGTTGCAACGACCCTCAATGGTAAGGCTCAAAAAGTAGCAAAGTTTCTCTCCAAGGGACCCCCGGGATGCGCGGCGACGCAAGAGGGCTTGGCGATCATGATGGAGATTTTTACGTTCAGCAGCTATCCCCTCCGTGCGCGCTCGATCAACGATCGAATTCTGGGAGTGGACAAAGCCGAAGAGGGAGCCGATTTCCTGGACGTATACCAATTTTATTTAACTGAAAATTACTCTGAACAGGAAGCTTTTCGGAATGCCATGCGCGTGTTTCGCGGAGGCCGTGTGACCGGTAAAAGTCCGTTCACGAAAGACATCGCCTACTGCCGTGGTTTCATCGAGAA
>JAYVND010000812.1:0-2720 GCA_043758635.1 Bdellovibrionales bacterium | reverse complement strand
TTTATTCCTCATCTGTGTATCGTTTGAAATCAGATCCAGACGGCTGGTTTCATCCTGTGCTATTTGGATTCAATGGTAGCATAGGGATCGTTTATCACTATCCCGGTCTCGACGGCAGCGCAGTTCGATGTGTATTGGATCACTAAGCGTTCCCACTAGATTGACAATTGCTTAAGATTAATCGGAACTGCGTGTGCGAATTAGCTGTAAGCACTGGTCAACTTTCAGCTGAATGCAAACTCTCACTTAGAATTTTTTGCAGTCATGATCCTCCGGAATTCTGCGACTCACACCGCTGACGAGGCTCTGTAAACTCATCATCCTTTTCAATACGGAGTGAACCTACTTGGGCAAGGAGCTGCTCCCGACTGATTGTTATCAATCTGAAACAGCAGTTTAGCCACTCAAGCTTCCGTCCTGGTGTCTCGCTGATTTCCCTGCCCGTTAGGTCAGTGCTGTCCAGCGTGGCGAGAGCGGAAACATGACGCTATCCAGGGTTGCTATTTTCGCGCACAATATAGCCCAGGAAGGAAACGAGCGGGCGACATCCCCCGGCAAAGGCTATTGAAATTTAAGCTGCCAGTGTGACGAAAGTTTCGCGCCCATGTTGCGAATGTGCACCAGCCGAGAGGGAAACCAGCACCACTGCTTAGCTTACAAAAGCGCAGGACTGAGAGCTTATTTTTTGAAGAGTGGGTTTTACGTGTCGCTTAGCGATCAAGCTCGCGCCACTTATTGAATTTTAGTCTTAGAAAAATGTAAACGCCGACGAGATTCAATCCAAATAAAACTAACCCGACAGCTAATATTGCATCAATGCTCATGACTACCTGCAAATAAAAGCGCTCCAGCAGCTAGGATCGACGGCACCCATAGTCCTACAAAAATCCCACTTTGAGTGTCTTTAGTGTAGAAAAGATAAATAGAAAATAGCATCGAAAAAAAGGAAGTGGTCAGAATCAAAATCTTTGCAATCCAAAATTTCATGAACTCATTTTTCTTCTTAGATATAGTATCCAATTGCTCTCCCATAATAGTTCAATTTGATCTAACCATAAAGGTCGGTCAATGTCCGTCCAGTCACCGACCGCAACATATGCATCTGTCATTTGAGGATTAATTCCCTGCCTTTGTACGATGCAATTTATTTTGATCGAAAGCAAACGGGGATGGCTCACATATTGCGCAATTGTCGTTTTGCAGCGTCAAACTCGAAACTTGTCGACCTCCTTAAGGACCGCCTGCGTTTCGAAGCCAACATTTCATTCCCTGCAGTTAACGGAAGTCTAAATCGATCCGAAGGCGTAATTACATCATTTGCCTAGTAGTGCCAGCCCCTGCTTGCGTGGGATCTCGTCGCCCATGAAAGTTTAAAGACCGGAAGTACGATTACGGTTCGCTTAGCTGCAGAGCTGCTTCCTCGAATTCGAAAGAAAAAAATCATCGCGCCGTAGAAAATTTAATTCGCTCGCTCCCGTAGTTTGCTGGGCAGTGATTCCTTAAGACAGTCGTATATGGCCACAATGGTAATATTGTGTCACCCTGTTGTCCGCGAGCCAGCCGAAGGTGCAGCGATGCAGAAGCCCAAGGCTTCGGAGCAGGGGCTACTGCGTTGAAGTCGAATTCTGCTAGTGGAACGGCCAACTCCTGCCGCACGGAAACTTTTTGATTCAATGTTTTCGCGAGCTCACATAGAGTAATGTGCAATATGCGCCTACTCGGAGCCTTTAAAGAAAAATTGATCGATATCCTCGTTGGCACAGGTTTGGGTTTCGGACTTGTAGTTTGCTTGTTGCCCGCCGGATTACTTCTAGGAGCCGTCCTTTGGTCCTCAGAGCACATTTTCCCGGGAGCGGCTGGCTGGATTCTTGGTTTCTCAAAACTATGTTTTGTGCTCAGTTCGATTTATTTCCTTTTCAATCCCCTTATCCTAATAGTCGGTTACTGCACTGCAAGCGTAGCTATTCTGTTAGCAGGCAAGAAAACCAAGGGGGTAACCGATGAAAGACGCGATGCGGTCCGTGCAGAAATTGCCGAGTTGTACTTGGAGTCTCAATCCAGCGTTGATACGTCATGGCAGTCGCTTTCGGTCGCCATTTCGAGGGGTGGGGTTACGGGCGATGAAGTCTGGGATATCGCGGAGTCCGAAGTTGGGCCTATACTCGTGCCAAAAATATTTGAGAATGCTTTTGCTTTAGGCGACGCGATTGAAGGCCCCCTAGACGAGTCTTGGCTAACAAGGAAGTGCACTGACAACGCAAGAGCATTCAGATTCGTTCGCAGAATACCTATATTTGGATTTTTGTGGGGACGCGCACTAACAACCGCAATTCGCCGTTCGTTGAAATCGGCGATTTCTGACTCGTCGATCCCGAACGAATGAGCGGCTAGATGTCGCTTTGAAAATCAAGTGCATCGTCAGGGCGCAAGTACGAAGTTTTCCGTGACTGCCGGCTTAGTCTAATTTACCGCTCTTTCTGCAACGCATAGCTTTCGTAAAGATGATTATTCTCTCGAACTCCTTTCTGCCGGAATGCGTGATTATGGGCAGAGATGAGGACTCGAATGAGATGCTTGTTGTAGGTCGACGGCTCAGAGGGCCCACTTCCGCTTTTATAATTTGCGGTAGTTGAGAGTTGCGTTTACATGACTCTCTCGGTCGAGAGGTTTTCGGTTTAGTGGACGATCTGTTCTGGTGTCACCTCCGTTTTTTCAATCAC
>JAYVND010000811.1:0-8526 GCA_043758635.1 Bdellovibrionales bacterium | reverse complement strand
TTTCAAAGAATTGAAAATTGGCAACTGAGTTTCCTTTTGCCACAGCTTAGGGATCAAATGAGCTCTTCAGAGATTGAAAACGTAAGCTTTCAACCGGGTGAAGCCCTCTTCAATGAAGGCGAAATCGGTTTTCATTTTTTCGTGATCCAATCTGGGCAAGTCGAAATTTTCCGAACTGGCTCTGAGGAGCAAAAAATTCCGCTCGCCGTGGTAACGAACGGCGCTTCCATCGGCGAATTCGCGATGATCGATCGCAAGCCGCGCTCGGCCACCGCCCGCGCACTCACCGAGGTCCATGCCGCAAAAGTAAGCGAGAGCGCATACCAGGAACTTTTGACCGAACTTCCAGACTGGGCAGTGGCGGTTATGACGGGCCTCGTAGATCGGCTGCGTCAGACAAATGAAATCATTCGTCGCGCTGGCATTGTCGATCGTAAAATCATGCACGAGATCCACTCGGTTGAGTTTGATAGCGAAGGAACCGACGTCGAAGACGACAACCCAGATCTCGCCTGAATCATATTCGCGTGCACCCGCAGGTCCGTCTTATGAGGCTGTTCTATGAGGCCGTCTCATGAGGCCCTTTCATGGGGCTTTTTAATCGAGGCCTTACAATCAATACCAGGCCGCTCACACATTGCATTCAAACCAGCAAATTTTCTTGAACTCTCCAGGTGCAACGCAGCCTGAAATCCTATCGTTTTCCTTCTCGTGTCTAGCCAAATGTGCTACGAATTCTGCGTCAGCAGAAAAGTTCGTTTCGAGTGAATCCACGAACGAGTCTGCAATGCACTCCATCGCATATCGGGAAAGATTACCATGTCCAACACACGTCCCTCTTTCGCCGCTCTCGAAAATGAAGCTGAATTTGTCGCTCGCCATATCGGACCAGACGATCGCGAAATCTCGGAGATGCTTGCAACTCTGAAACTCAAAACTCTCGACGAAATGATAGCGCAAACCGTGCCTGCAGGAATTATGGCGCAGAAAACTCTCGACATAGGTGAGTCTGTCAGCGAATCGGCAATGCTTGCTCGGGCGCGCAACTATGCAAATCAGAACACGATGAAGAAATCGATGATCGGTCAAGGTTACTACGGAACTCTGACGCCGACCGTGATCTTGCGAAATGTGCTCGAGAATCCAGCCTGGTACACGGCCTACACGCCATATCAAGCCGAGATTGCACAAGGTCGTCTCGAGGCTTTGCTCAATTTTCAGACAATGATCATGGATCTCACCGGCATGTCGGTTGCTAATGCCTCTCTGCTTGATGAGGGAACGGCCGCGGCCGAAGCGATGCACCTTGCACAATCGCTTTCGAAAAATTCTTCAGCCAATCGCATTTTGGTATCGAGCGATTGCCATCCGCAAACAATCGAAGTCTTGAGCCGTCGAGCTCAACCACTGGACATTGAAGTGGTCGTTGGCGATGTTTCGACATTCACATTTGATCACAACACTTTTGCAGTTTTGGTTCAGTACCCCACATCGACAGGCGGAATTCAGGATTACGCTAAACTCGTGAGCGATGCGCACGCGCACAAGGCACTCGTTGTAGCGGCGGCCGATCTTTTAGCGCTGACACTCCTTAAGGCTCCGGGCCAATGGGGAGCTGACATTGTGGTCGGCAGCGCGCAACGTTTTGGCGTTCCGATGGGATTCGGCGGACCACATGCAGGCTACATGGCCACGAAAGACGAATACAAGCGTGGTTTACCCGGCCGTCTTGTCGGTGTATCGGTTGACATGTACGAGCGTCCCGCGCTTCGCTTGGCTCTGCAAACTCGCGAGCAACACATTCGCCGCGAAAAAGCGACGAGCAATATTTGCACTGCGCAAGTTCTCTTGGCGGTGATGGCATCAATGTATGCAGTTTACCATGGGCCAGAGGGACTAAAGCGCATCGCGACTCGCACTCATCGGCTCGCGACAGCATTTGCAAACGGCGCAAAGAAACTCGGCGCAGCTCTCGTGCACGCGTCATTCTTTGACACCGTGACCTTGAAAACGCCAGGTAAAGCAAAACAGTTGATGAGCGAAGTTTTGAAACTCGGCTACAACTTGCGCCTCGTTGACGCTGATACCGTGACGATGAGCTTTGACGAAACTTCGAAACGCGAAGATGTGGTGGCGCTCTGGAATGGCCTCTCGACTGTACTCAGTCAATCGCTGGCGCTCTCTTTTGAGATTATCGACAGTGAAGACGCCTCATCGATCACGTCGAGCTTCGCTCGCAACACGCCGTTCATGACGCATCCGACGTTCAATAGCTACCACTCAGAAACCGAGATGCTTCGTTACATGATGCGCCTCCAGGCAAAAGATTTGTCACTCGCGCACTCGATGATTCCACTCGGCTCCTGCACGATGAAACTGAATGCAACGAGCGAGATGATTCCGATCACTTGGCCTGAGTTCAATTCACTTCACCCATTCGTGCCAGTCGATCAAGCAAAAGGATCGCTCGCGATGATTCACGAGCTTGAAGGCATGCTCTCGGAGCTCACGGGCTTCACTGGTATCAGCCTTCAGCCAAATGCGGGTTCTGCCGGTGAGTACGCTGGACTGTTAGCGATTCGTGATTTTCACAACGCCAAAGGAAACGGTCATCGGAATATTTGCCTGATCCCGTCCTCAGCGCACGGGACAAATCCGGCAAGTGCTGCAATGGCTGGCATGAAAGTTGTGGTTACCGCATGTGATTCCGAAGGCAACGTCGACATTGCCGATCTTAAATTGAAAGCCGATCAGCACAAAGACAACTTATCTTGTTTGATGATCACGTATCCTTCGACGCACGGGGTGTTTGAAGAAGGCATTAAAGACATTTGCAAAATTGTTCACGACAACGGCGGGCAAGTTTACATGGACGGCGCAAATTTCAACGCGCTCGTCGGCTACTGCCGCCCAGGCGATTTCGGAGCGGATGTCTGCCACTTGAACTTGCATAAAACGTTCTGCATTCCGCACGGCGGCGGCGGACCAGGCGTTGGACCCATTGGCGTCGCCTCGCACTTGAAGCCTTATTTGCCTGGTCACTCGCTCTACACCGCAAGCGGATTGCGCGGTGGCGTCACCGCGGTGGCTTCGGCACCCTACGGAAGCGCGTCGATCTTGCCGATTTCTTGGGCATACATTACGATGATGGGCCGCGAAGGCTTGAAGCGCGCCACACAGCTCGCGATCTTGAATGCGAACTACATCGCGCAACGTCTGGAGGGCCACTACCCGATCGTTTACAAAGGCCGTAATGGCCGCGTGGCGCACGAGTGCATCATCGATCTACGCCCGATTAAGGCTGCATGTGGAGTAGAAGCTGAAGACGTTGCAAAGCGCTTGATTGATTACGGTTTCCACGCGCCGACCATGTCTTGGCCGGTGATTGGAACATTAATGATCGAGCCGACTGAGAGCGAATCCAAAGCAGAGCTAGACCGGTTTTGTGATGCGATGATTTCAATTCGCGAAGAGATTCGCGAAGTGGAAGCTGGAAAGATCGACAAAGACATGAACCCGCTTAAAAAGGCACCGCACACGATTTTAGAAGTGACGATGGAAAACTGGGATCGTCCCTACACTCGCGAAAAAGCGGCATTCCCGCTCAAGTGGGTGCGAGAGCGTAAATTTTGGCCGACCATCGCTCGTATCAATAACATTTATGGCGACCGCAATTTCGTGTGTTCATG
Source organism: Bdellovibrionales bacterium (assembly GCA_043758635.1). Classification (GTDB taxonomy): domain Bacteria; phylum Bdellovibrionota; class Bdellovibrionia; order Bdellovibrionales; family JAMPXM01; genus JAYVND01. The sequence continues at coordinate 4,837 of JAYVND010000811.1, read as the reverse complement.
CTTACCGATCGAAGCCTATCAGAGTTAAATTTCTGAAGTAAAACTCGGCTAGCGATTCGACCTGCTGGCCGAGGGCCCATCAGCCCGCAAGTGGACTAAATCGCCATGATCGTCCATCGTCCAAACATCGTAACCAGGTGCCGGATCAATGTCGGCAACAGCCATCAACTTAAAAGTCTGATCGGTCGCGACGCAATCAGCGCATACCGATTTTAATTTCTGAAAATCAATCTCCGTCAATTTTGTGAGGGGAGAGTAATCAAGCTCCAGCGCTGGCACAGCTGCTTTCCACTTGTCGAGATCCATGCGCGAAGGCTCAAGACCTTTCAGCTCCGGATGCGCAGGGCTTGCGCCAACAAAACCAATTTTGTAGATGGCCTTTTTCGGCTTCAATCCAAGTGCCGAAAGATCACTGGTGTAGTAACCAAAAGCTTTATGAAACGCCTGCTCGCCACCAAAAAACATCGCCAGATCCACGCGTGCCGCTTCTTTCACGACCGACATTTGACGTGCCTTGAAAAAATTATTGTAGAAAGAAAAGAAACTGAGACCCACCATTAAAAAGCATCCCGCCACAAGTGCTGCGAAAAGATGGAACACATGGCGCGTGGCCTTATCTTGAGGCGCATCGACTTGCGAGCTAGCTGAAGAATTTTGACTCGGCATTGCCGCTCCGGTCGGATCAGGGATCGAATTTTTTTCCATGCACGTGTCATATCCTCAAATCTTGCAACAGTCACACTTGAATGTGCCGCAAATCGGCCGAAACGTTGTCAAAAAGTAAAGACTTCTACACCGTATCATCCTCTCTCTTTCCAGCCTCGAAGAGTATGCTAATTTTAGAGTTATCGAATCTACCGGAGGAGGTATTATGAGATTAGAAGTCCGTTTCCGCCACATGGAACGTTCCGAGGCACTTGAAGATTTAGCCACTCAAAAGGTGAGCGCAGCGGTCGAGGGTTTCAATCAGCGACATTCAACACACGTACAAGTTTGGTTGGTCAGCGAACTCAATCGCACGGCAACGCGCCTTCCGAATTTCGTTTGTGAGATTGAAGTGAGATACCCGCATAAGAAAGATCTATTTGTATCGCGTGAATCAGCAGATATGAGGACTGCAATCATGGATGCTTGCGAATCGGTTGAGATGCTGCTCAATGAAGCCGGCAAGAAGGAGCTAGAGCATCGATCTGGGAAAGAATTCATCTCGAACCTTGCCGCTGATTATCAGATCCTTCCAGTCGACGAGAATCACGTTGGTTAGGCTCATCGTTGCCATTTGTTCACGTTTGTTCACACTGATGGGCGGCATTTCTCTCAACTCGAAGATTAGTCTTATTTAGGCGAATTGTTAACATTTTTCCTAGGCGCAAGTCCGGTCCACCGTGGACCGGCCTATGCGCCTTTTTAATTGTGGTTCAAAATAGAAGCGTGGGAAAAAACAGAGTTCAAGAATCAGCTTCTGAAATGCACAAATTTGGTTTAGTCCTATCCGGTGGAGGCGCCCGAGGTGCATATCAAGCAGGCGTCACAAAGGCGCTTGTCGAAATTGCGGGGAGTCTCGGAATCAGCCAGCCCTTTCCCGTGATTAGTGGTGTGAGTGCCGGCGCCATTAACGCGACACATCTGGCAGCACATGCGCAAGACCTTCAACTTGGCGCAGAAAAACTCGCCAATCTGTGGACCAATCTTAAATCTGATCGTGTTTTTCGCACCGATGCCTTCGCTGCCGGAAAATCTGGATTTCGATTTTTAGCCGATGCGACGTTGGGTGCTTTTTATAAAAAGAAACTCGCACGCAGTCTCTTGGACACCTCCCCGCTCCACCAGCTTCTCAAAGAAGAAATTCCGTTCGATCAAATCGGACTCAATATCAACAACGGGCATTTAAGAGCACTCGCCGTAACCGCAATGAATTACTCCAATGCCAACAGTATCTCGTTCGTGCAAGGCCGCGAAGATTGCCCGATGTGGGCCCGCGAACGCCGAGCGAGCGAAAGGACAATTGTCACTTCCGACCACGTCATGGGTTCAAGTGCGATCCCCTTGTTTTTCCCGCCAATCAAGGTGGGCGAAGATCATTTCGGCGATGGCTGTTTGCGAAACGCAGCCCCGTTAAGCCCTGCCATCCATCTTGGTGCAGACCGTTTGATTGTCGTAAGCGTGCGCAGGCCCGACAGCGCGGTAGGTGTGCAGACCGCGCACATTGACCCCTCGCTCGCACGTATTCTCGGCGTGATTCTCAATGCCCTCTTGCTCGACGCAACCGACATCGACATGGAGCGAATGAGCCGAATCAATTCGACAATTGACAACGTGCCCGAAAGCCAGAGAAAAGCGCTCTCACTTCGCAAAGTGAGCTATCTCTGGATTCGCCCGTCGCAAGACATCGGTCACATGGCAGCCGAACACTTCGATGCACTACCTTCTGTCATACGGTATCTCGTAGGAAATTTAGGTTCGTCTCGCGAAGCATCGGAACTTACGAGTTATCTTCTGTTTGATCCTAATTTTTGCGGTGAACTTGTGAGAATGGGCTACCAAGATGGTCTGAATCAGCAAGAGGAAGTGATCCGTTTTTTAACGGGATCTTAAGTCGGCTGATAACAGCGCCCCTGCCAAGTTCGCTTCGCCATCACGCGATCCACGATGCCTTGATAACTACGCATTCTATGCCGCGTCCACGAAGGCGCGATCAATTCGTCCCACCGATTCGAAAGCGCTGCTAGGCGATGTACCGAAATTCGTGGGTCCAAGTGTTCTAAAAAAAGCGCGACGCGATCGGAGTATGGATCGAGTTCAAGCGGTTTAAAGGTCCCATCGGCGTACATTTGCTCAAGTGGTGTATTTTTTAAGACGTGCAAGTTATGAAGCTTCACGTTCGAAATCGGCAACTGATTACAGAGTCGCGCTGTCTCAATGATCTGTTTGTCATTTTCGGTTGGCCAACCAAAAATCAAATGGATTCCGACATCGCAACCCGACTCCTTTGAGATCTTCTCAATTCCGTTGATACTTGCTTGAGCGGTATGCCCTCGGCGCATCCATGTCAGCTGATCGTCGTCAAAACTTTGGACACCGATCTCGATCCCGACATACGTCTTTTCGTTGTACTCTTTCCATTCGCGCAAAACCGCATCGGACAGACAATCGGGCCGCGTCCCCACTACCAACCCGACAACGTCGGGATATTCGAGAGCGATGTCAAAGCCTGCTTTCAATTTTCCGAGGCCAGTAAAAGTCGTAGTGTAGGCCTGGAAGTAAACTAAAAACTTGGAGGCATTGAAGCGCTTTGTTAGCTTCGCGCGGTGCAATTCAATTTGTTGACGGAGCTCTTCATTCTGACTCTCGGGATATGCAAATGAACCATGTGCATCACAAAAGATGCAGGTCTTCATTCCACGTAAACCCATTCGATTTGGACAATTTTCAGCGATCGCCACCGGGATTTTGATCACCCTTTCACCGAAGCGCTTTTTGTACACTTGCGAGACCGGGTGATACGGCGATCCGCCCCACTCGGCGGGCATCAAACGTTTCAGTTCCTGGCGCAACTCTGAGCTTAGTGAGAATGCATCAAAATCGATGAGCGCTTCGGTTGCTTGTTCAGTCGCGGGTTGAGTTGCTCGTGCAGTCGCAGGCTGGCTCGCGGGATGGCTCACTGGTTCGTTCGCGTGATGGGCCGTGGCTGGATTCATGGGCGTACACTGCTTTATTTGTCTAGCGATTGTCCACTTCAAAAATCCCTGCTACAGAGTCTCCGTATGAACTTTCCTAAAATTTCAGTCCGCACTCAAAAACTTGCTCAAGCTCAATTCAAAACCTTTAAAGCAAACAAGAGTCCACCTCAGCTCCTCGAAACCCATCTTGAAGCGCCACTCCAATTCACCTTCATTACAACCGACGACGGCTCACCCTCGGTTCGCCTCGGTCAAGGTGAGGGCAGTTCCGAGGCCATGCACAACCTCCGTGGGGCGTTCACTGAAACTCTCTACATTTATGGCCATGCCATTGACCTGGCGTTGGCATCGAACTTCGAGCCAAGAGTTCTCTCACTTGGTCTTGGCCTCGGCTACGTCGAGACTTTGTCGGCGGGACTTGCGTTGAAATTTGCGAAATCGCTGCAGAGTTCCGATTCAAACATTCAGCAGCAGACTGAAATCTCTTCAACTCCCCATTCATCTTCGGCTTCAGCTTCCGCCTCTAGACCCTCTTCTAATTCCAATCTCACCCGCAAGGCGAGTAAAGAAAATCAAGAGATCGAACTGTCCCATCAGCAGCCCCAATCTCCAGCTGACTTTCTTGCGCGAGTTGGAGGTGAAAGTTTTGAGCTCTTCCCAGATCTGCGCGAGTGGTTCTCGAACTGGGCGCTGGGCGAAGGCCGAGTCCCGGCCGACTTCATTCTCACTTACGATTCCATCCTGAAATTTGTGAGTGGAGAAGTTGGCGTAGCCGCATTTGAGATTCATCATTTTTTGGGTGAGCTCATTCAGAGCGGCCGATGGCTGATTCGGCCTGCACTCGAGTCGAGTACGGAGTTCAGTCGAAACAAGTTCGGCGTGATTTGTTTTGATGCCTTTTGCTCCAAAACGTCACCGCAGCTTTGGGACGAAGAATTTTTGAGGGATTTTGTTTTCAAGACGGCTGCTCCGCGTGCCGTGTTTTCAACATATGCGTGCACAAGCGCACTCAACCGGCGCCTGGTGAACTGTGGATTTCAGCTCAACAAGCGGGCGGGTTTTGCAGGAAAGAGAGCCTCGACATTTGCAATACGGGACCCTCTTCATACGCATATTTATCACGTCTAATTTCCTTTAATTCTCTTCAGCAGCTCCGA